>CAZOVQ010000111.1:0-6234 GCA_964583195.1 uncultured Thiobacillus sp. | reverse complement strand
CGGCGCAGGCGCTCGAACGTGGGCAGGGCGTTATGCGCGACCAGCGGCATGTGTTTCCCCTGCCCCCAACCCTCTGCCCCCCGCCCCCTGCCCCCGGTCCCCTGACCCTTTTCTTGCGATGGCGGTTGCGATCAGCGCAACGAAATCCCGCTCGTCGCGCACCTGCGCCACCTCCTGCGAGGTGACGGTGTAGCCGTAGGGCTGGGCGATGGCATCGTAGCGCGGCAGGCGCGAATGAAAGAGACGCGGGAATACCCAGCGCGCGAAGTCGTCGGGCTCGATTTCCGCGACGTATTCGAGGCCCTTTTCCTGCAGGTACGCCGGCAACACCCCGGCGAGGAAGTCCGGCCGGAAATACAGCGGTTTGGGATCGGACTGCGCGCGGCGGATCAGCGTGTCTTCCTCTTCGCGCGTGGTGGTCTTGATGTAGAGGATGAGCGTATGTTCGGCGAGCCGTTCGATCAGGCCGGGTTCGTCCAGCTCGCACAGGCTGCCGCCGACGTCGTTGACGAAGTGCGGATAGCCGTAGATTTCCCGCCCCTTGCGGATGAAGGTCGGTACGTCCTTCATGGCGGCGATTTCCGCCTCACGATAAGCCGCCTGGCGGCGCGAGAATTCGTCGAGAGGCAGGCCGCCCCAGTCGGGCCCGCCGAGCTTGCCGACGAAGGTGAGCACAGGGCCCAGATCGTGGATCTTGATGTTGTTCTTGATGTCGATCCAGTCGCGGCGCAAAAGCTCGCGCAGGAAGGGCACCCGCATCGCCTGCTGCTTGATGAGATCGAGTATGGGTTCGTCGAGGTAGCGCGTGCCAATGCGGTAGTCGCCGGAGAAATGGAACCAGTCGTGGCCGCGCAGCATGGACGCGATGTGTGTCTTGCCGACGCCGGACATGCCGACGAGGGTGACGCACTTGTTCGGCCAGGCGAGGAAGGATTCGGGGGTGAAGTGCATGCGGCGATCTGCGGTGGAACGTAGTCGCCAAGACTACCGAAAAGCCGGCCGATTCACAAAACGCATCGGGGCCCGGTTCCGGACGGCCTGCGTGACGGCTGGGCGGAACGGGCCTACGCGGCGGGAATCAGCGCATGCCCGGCAGCATGCCCTTCATGCCGCGCATCATTTTGGAAAGTCCGCCCTTGCCCATCATCTTCATCATTTTCTGCGCCTGTTCGAACTGGTTCAGCAGCTTGTTCACTTCCTGCACCGGCACGCCCGCACCCGCGGCGATGCGACGCTTGCGGCTCGCCTTGATGAGTTCGGGCTTGCGCCGTTCCAGCGGCGTCATGCTGTCGATGATGCCTTCGACGCGGCCGATCGCCTTGTCGTCGGCGCCGGCCGGCAGGGCCATGCCGGTGGCGCCGGGCAGCTTGTCCATGAGGGCGGACAGGCCGCCCATTTTTCGCATCTGCCGGATCTGCGCCTTGAAATCCTCCAGGTCGAAGTTCTTGCCCTTCTTGACCTTGTCGGCGAGCTTTTTGGCTTCGGCCATGTCGACCGCACCCTGCGCCTGCTCAATCAGCGAAAGCACGTCGCCCATGCCGAGAATGCGCTGCGCCATGCGTTCAGGGTGGAACGCTTCCAGCCCGTCGGGTTTTTCGCCGACGCCGATGAACTTGAGCGGCTTGCCGGTGATCTGGCGCACCGACAACGCGGCGCCGCCGCGGGCGTCGCCGTCGAGCTTGGTCAGCACCACTCCGGTGAGCGGCAGGGCTTCGTTGAAGGCGCGGGCGACGTTGACCGCGTCCTGACCCTGCATGGCATCGACGACGAACAGCGTTTCCACGGGTTTGACCGCGGCGTGCAAGACGCGGATTTCAGCCATCATCGCCTCGTCGATGGCGAGCCGGCCGGCGGTGTCGACGATCAGCACGTCGAAGAACTGCCGGCGCGCGGAGTCCAGCGCTGCGCGGGCGATGGCGAGCGGGTCGCGTTCGTCGCCCGCCTCGAAGAAGGCGACGTCGAGCTGGCGGCCGAGCTGGCGCAACTGGTCGATGGCCGCCGGCCGGTAGACGTCGGCCGAGGCGAGCAGCACCTTTTTCTTGCGCTGCTTCAAAAGCCGCGCGAGCTTGCCCGAAGTGGTGGTTTTACCCGACCCCTGCAGACCGGCCATGAGGATGACGGCCGGCGGCGTGGCGGCCAGATCGAGGTCGGCGTTCGCGCCACCCATGAGCGCGGTCAGCTCCTCGTGGACAATGCCGATCAGCGCCTGGCCGGGGGTGAGGCTCGTCAGGACCTCCTGCCCGAGCGCGCGGGTCTTGACCGCGTCGATGAATTGCCTGACCACGGGCAGGGCGACGTCCGCTTCGAGCAGGGCGAGCCGCACCTGCCTCAACGTGTCCTGCACGTTGGCTTCGGTGATGCGGGCCTGGCCGCGCAGGGCCTTGACGACGCCGGCAAGGCGGCCGCTGAGATTTTCCAGCATGGTTGTCTTGTTGCCGCTCGGGGCGGCATGGATAATGGGCTTGTCTGATTACTTGTCCCGCATTGTAACGAATGTCCCCGCTATTGCTGCTTACCCTTGGCACCAGTGCGCTGTACGGCTGGTCGGCATGGCGTCTTCGTCGCACGCCGCGTGCGCTGTCGGTCTACACGGTCGTGCCGCTGGCGCTGCTGGCCCACGGCATGCTGCTCTACCATGCAGTGCTGGGGCAGGGCGACATCCGGCTCGGTTTCGGCAGTTCGCTGTCGGCGATTTTCTGGCTGACGGCGCTGATCTACTGGCTGGCCAGCCGGGGCGCGCCGCTGGCGCGGCTGCAATCCTGGGTGAGCGCGCTGGCCGCCCTGTCGGTTCTGGCGCTGGCAGCATTCAGCGCCGACCATGCGATCCCCAACTCGCAGGCGCTGGCCCTGCGTGCGCACCTGGTCGTGGCTTTTCTGGCGTATGGCCTGCTGGCGGTGGCAGCCCTGCACGCCGCGCTGATGACCCTGCTGGAAAAGCAGCTGCACCGCGGCGCGCCGCCGCTCGATGGCACGCCGCCGCTGCTGACGCTGGAAGCCATGCTGTTCCGCACGATAGGCGCCGGCTTCGTGCTGCTGACGCTGGCACTGGGCAGCGGCGTGCTGTTTTCGGAAGAACTGTTCGGCACCGCCCTGCAGTTCAGCCACAAAATCGTGTTCGCCATCCTCTCCTGGCTGGTGTTCGGCGGACTGCTGCTTGGCCGGCATTTTCGCGGCTGGCGCGGGCGCACGGCGCTCTACTGGACCATCACGGGCTTCACCCTGCTGCTGCTCGCCTACCTTGGCACGCAATTCGTGCTGGAAGTCGTGCTGCGGCGCTGAGACTGCCGCTTGGACAGCATATCCACGCAGACCCTGTTCCTCGCGCTGGTGGCGCTGCTGCTGACCTCGGCGTTCTTTTCCGCGTCCGAGACTGCGATGATGGCGATCAACCGCTACCGCCTGAAACACGCGGCGGAATCCGGCGTGCGCGGCGCAATCCGCACGCAAGCCCTGCTCGACCGTACCGACAAGCTGCTGGGCGTGATCCTGCTCGGCAACAATCTGGTCAATTCGGCGATGGGGACGCTGTCAGCCGTGCTGGCGATCCGCCTGTTCGGCGACGGCGAATTCGTTCTTTTCACCGCCACGCTGCTTTTGACCTTCACCATCCTGGTGTTCAGCGAGGTCACGCCCAAGGTGCTGGGGGCGTCGTTCCCCGAACGGGTCGCCCATCCCGCCGCGTTCGTGCTGACGCCGCTTCTGCGGCTGGCCTATCCCGCGGTGTGGTTCGTCAATCTTTTCGTCCAGGGAATCCTGCGCCTGCTGCGCATTTACCGGCCCGATCCCGGGCAGGGCAACAGCCTGGGGCTGGACGAACTGCGCACCATCGTGCTGGAATCCTCGGGCAGGCTGCCGCGCGAGCACCATCGCATCCTGATGAACCTGCTCGGACTGGAAAACATCACGGTGGACGACGTGATGACGCCACGCAGCCAGATCGAGGGCATCGATCTCGACGACGCACCGGAGCGCCTGCGCCAGCAGATTTCGACCAGCCATCACACCCGGCTGCTGGTGTGGCAGGGCTCGGCCGACAACATGCTCGGCGTGCTGCACGTGCGGCGCGTGCTGCACCTGCTGTCCAGCGAAACGCTGCATCCGGAGACGCTGGGCGGCAATCTCGAAGCGCCGTATTTCATTCCCGCCGGCACGCCGCTGTTCACCCAGTTGCGCAATTTCCAGAACGCGCACAAGCGGCTCGCGCTGGTGGTCGACGAATACGGCGAACTGCAGGGACTGGTGACGCTGGAAGACCTGCTGGAGGAAATGATAGGCGAGTTCACCACCCAGGCGCCCGCCAACTTGGGCTACCTGCGGCGCGACGAAGACGGCAGCTGGCTGGTCGAAGGCAGCGTGTCCGTGCGCCACCTGAACCGCAAGCTCGGGCTCGATCTGCCGCTTGACGGCCCCAAGACGCTGAACGGTCTTCTGCTCCGGCATCTGGAAGACATTCCCGAGGCGGGCGTGAGCATCAAGCTGGGCGAGGTGCCGGTGGAAATCGTGCAAACCCAGCATCGCGCGGTGAAAATGGCGCGCATTCACGTTCCATCGCCCGCCGGTGGGGATGGAAAGCGGCTCAACTTGGCCGGAAAATCGCCGTAATGGCGAGTGACAGGCGGTCCGGCGCCGGCTATTTGCCGTTTTCGCGCGTCCCGACCCCGGCGCCCCGCCTGCGGGAAAGCAGGCGCGAAGGCGCATGCCCCGTCAACCCGCAACACGACTCGTCTGGAATGTAACTATGTCCGTTGTAACGAACAGCATCAATCTGACCGGGCTGGCGCGCGCCATGGTCAACCATGGCTGGCTGTCCGAAGCCGACGCGGAAAGCGTGTGGAAGCGGGCCGGCCAGGCCGGCAATTCCTTCGTCACCGAGCTGGTGCGGAGCAAGCGTTTCAAGGCCGAGCAGATCGCGGAATTCGCGGCTACCTCGTTCGGCTATCCTTTTCTCGACCTTGCCGCGATGGACCCCGACATCCTGCCGCAGGGCCTGCTCGACCCCAAGCTGGTACAGAGCCGGCAGGTCGTCGCCCTGTGCCAGCGCGGCAACCGGCTCTATGTCGGCATCTCCGACCCGACCCAGCTGCAGGCGCTGGACGAGGTGAAGTTCCAGACCGGCCAGACGGTCGAGCCGGTCGTCGTCGAAGACGACAAGCTCGGCAAGCTGATCGAGAAGATGGGCGAGGCGGCCGACAACACGCTGGCTGTGCTCAATGCCGAGGATCTGAACCTCGATTTCGTCGACGAGGACGCGCCCGCGCAGCAGGACGCAGGCGGCATCGAGATCGACGACGCGCCGGTGGTGCGCTACCTGCAGAAGATCATGCTCGACGCGATCAACGCCGGCGCGTCCGACATCCACTTCGAACCTTACGAGAAGTTCTACCGCATCCGTTACCGGCGCGACGGCATCCTCTACGAAGTCGCGCAGCCGCCGATGGCGATCAAGGACAAGGTGGCCTCGCGCATCAAGGTGCTGTCGCGGCTGGACATTGCCGAAAAGCGCGTGCCGCAGGACGGGCGCATGAAAATGGTGCTGTCCAAGACACGTGCCATCGATTTTCGCGTCAGCACACTGCCTACTCTGTATGGCGAAAAGATCGTCATGCGCATCCTCGACCCGGCGAGCGCGCAACTGGGCATCGATGCGCTGGGATACGAACCGTGGCAGAAGGAAGCCCTGCTCGCCGCCATACAGCGCCCTTACGGGATGGTGCTGGTCACCGGCCCCACCGGCTCGGGCAAAACCGTGTCGCTGTACACCTGCCTCAACATCCTCAACAAGCCCGACGTCAACATTTCCACCGCGGAAGACCCGGCGGAAATCCAGCTGCCGGGCATCAACCAGGTCAACGTCAACGACAAGGCGGGCCTCACCTTCTCGGCGGCGCTGAAATCCTTCCTGCGGCAGGATCCAGACGTCATCATGGTCGGCGAGATCCGCGATCTGGAAACCGCCGACATCGCCATCAAGGCGGCGCAGACCGGCCATATGGTGATGTCCACCCTGCATACCAACGACGCGCCGGGCACACTGACCCGCTTGCTCAACATGGGCGTGGCGCCGTTCAACGTCGCCTCGTCGGTGATTCTCATCACCGCCCAGCGTCTGGGCCGCCGCCTGTGCAGTTGCAAGCAACCTGCTGACATTCCTGAGGAAGCCCTGCTGGCGGCCGGTTTTACATCTGAGCAGCTGGATGGGAGCTGGAAACCCTACAAACCAGTCGGTTGCGATAT
>CAZOVQ010000110.1:0-6280 GCA_964583195.1 uncultured Thiobacillus sp. | reverse complement strand
CGGCGAGGGTGAACAGGGCACGGGACGCTCCCCTTGGCGAGCCGGCTGCCGCCATTGGCCGAGAGCGCGGCGGAAATGGAAAAATGTTCGGCGAAGTCGCGCCGGCCATGCAGGGACAAGAGGACGCGCGGCGCGCGACGAACCGATGCGCCGCCGCTGTCCAGCAGCGCGGGCAGGCTGATTCCGGCAAGGTAGGCCGCCAGCGCGGTGAGTGCGGCGCGGTTTTCCAGCGCCGCATTGCTGCCGCTTGCCAGCGGCCAGGCAAACAGCGCCGGCATGATCTGCGCGAGCGAGAGGCGCGTGCCGTGCGGATGCGGTTTCAACAGCGCATCGAGGCGTTCCGCGTAGCGCAGCATCAGCGCCCGCTCTTCCGGTGCGACGAGCATCTCGACACTCATGCGTTCGATCCGCGTCAGCAGCTCGGGACGCCAGCGGTAGTCGAGCGTCGCTTCGTTCTCGCCGAAATCCACGCGCGCGAAGGCATCGGCCAGCGCGGCATAGGTCGTGTCGTGCCGCAGCAGGCGGTGCAAACGGCGCATGCCCCAGTCGGCCAGAAAGCCGGGGATGGGCAGGCTGCCCAGCTGCATGCCATCGATGCGTATGCCGTCGGGCGCACCGGCGACTTCGGCGGTAAGGTTGAGGTAGCGTCCGAAAGGATTGGCCGGTACGGTCAGGGTGGCGGTGACGGTGGCATGCCCCGGCGTGAGTTCGGCGGCGATGCCGGAGACGCGGCGCAGTTCGACGGCGTAGTTCAGCAGGCGGTTGAGCTCGTCCTCGTCGAGACGGATGCTCTGAATCACGTCCGGCGTCCGCCGGCGCGGATCGTGTTTCTGGAACAGCGACCTTACCCAGGCAAGATCGGTGCGGCGAAACTCTCCCGGCGGCTCGATCGCGGGCGCACGATCGAGCGCGAGCCAGGGCAGCGCGAGCACGCCCGCCAGCAGGATGATCGGCAACGTCCAGGCAAGCGCGCCGCGCATCTCAGAGCGGGTGCGCGCAGCGCGCGTTCACGGGACGACGGGCTTCACCGTCGAAGCGGCGGTGCCGGCCCGGGCGCGCGCTTCCTCGACCGTGGCGCCCACGGCCAGCGCCACCCCCATGCGTCGGCGCGGGAAGCTTTCGGGTTTGCCGAACAGGCGCAACTCGACGCCGGGTGCGGCGAGCGCCGCCGCCACTCCCTCGAAGGCAATGCCGGCCGCCTCGACGCCGCCATAGATCACTGCCGAAGCACCGGCTTCGCGCAAGCCGGTGTCGACCGGCAGGCCGAGGATCGCGCGCGCGTGAAGCTCGAATTCGTTCTGCCGCTGCGTGGCCATGGTCACCATGCCGGTGTCGTGCGGGCGCGGGCTGACTTCCGAGAACCAGACGCTGTCGCCCCTGACGAAAAGTTCCACGCCGAAAAGCCCCAGGCCGCCAAGCTCACCGGTGACCGCTGCGGCGATTTCCTGCGCCCGAGCCCGTGCCACCGACGACATCGGCTGCGGCTGCCACGACTCGACATAATCGCCCTTCACCTGCAGGTGGCCGATGGGTTCGCAGAAGTGCGTCTCGACCTCGCCGGCCATGTTTTTCGCACGCACGGTCAGGAGGGTGATTTCGTAGTCGAAATCGATCACCCCCTCGACGATGACGCGACCCTTGTCGACCCGTCCGCCGGCGGCGGCATAGTCCCACGCCGCGCCCAGCTGGCTGACGTCGTCCGCGCGCGACTGCCCTTTTCCGGACGAAGACATCACCGGCTTGACGATGACCGGAAACCCCAGTTGCTGCGCGGCAGTGGCCATGGCGTCGAGACTGCCGGCAAAGGCATAGGGGGAGGTCGGCAAACCGAGCGTTTCCGCCGCCAGCCGACGGATGCCTTCGCGGTTCATCGTCAGATTCGCCGCGCGCGCAGTGGGAATGACGGTGGCGATCCCCGCAGCCTCGATGGCGAGCAGTTCCTCGGTCGCGATGGCCTCGATTTCCGGCACGATCAGGTGCGGCTTCTCCGCATCGACGAGTCGCCGCAGCGCCGCGGCGTCGCTCATGTCGAGCACATGCGCGCGGTGCGCGACCTGCTGCCCCGGCGCATTCGCATAACGGTCTGCGGCAATGACCTCGGCACCCAGCCGTTGCAGGGCGATGACGATTTCCTTGCCGAGCTCGCCGGCGCCCAGGAGCAGGACACGGGTGGCCGAAGGCGAGAGCGGAGTGCCTAGGCGCATGACAGGACGATGGGGTACGGATGAAAGGGGAAATTCTATCGCGTGCAAGATCCGTTCGGCGGTTCGCAGCCGCGACCAGTCGAAGCATGCGCCCGGATCGGTCTTGCGACCCGGCGCGATATCGCTATGTCCCGCCAGCGCCCGGATCGGATAATGCCTTTCGAGCGCCGAGACAAGCGTTTCGAGCGTCGCGTACTGCGGCACGGAAAACGGCGTGTCGTCGCTGCCTTCGAGCTCGATGCCGAGCGAGAAGTCGTTGCAGCGTTCGCGGCCCTGCCAGCGCGACGCGCCGGCATGCCAGGCACGCCGGCCGCAAGGCACGAACTGGATCAGGCTGCCGTCGCGCCGGATGAAGAAATGCGCCGAGATTTCGAGGCCGCGAAGGGCCCGATAGTAGGGATGCGCCTCGCAGTCGAGACGGTTGGTGAAGAGATCGATCACCGCATCGCCCGAGAAGACGCCGGGCGGCAGCGAAATGTTGTGCAGCACGATGAGCTCGATCGCCGCACCGTGCGGACGCGCATCGTGGTTGGGCGACGGAATGCGGCACGCGGGCGCGTACCAGCCGTCGGCGTCGAATTCGGGTGCGTGCATGCAGTCTGGCGGAATTGAGCCCGGGTAATCCATCAGGCGGCCTTGCGTCCTGATGGACTATCCGGGTTGAAAAATCGTAACGAGAATCAGCGTGAAAATTCAGGCCCGCCCACACCGACTGGCCTCCAGTGGTCAGCTTCCGGAATAACGCAACATGAAACGGCGCCTTTTTCCGCATGGCGGCGTCAGCCGTATTGTCGTCAAGCATCCCGATTTCGACAAGAGAGTCGAACACCGCATCGGGATTCTTCAGGTACGCATCGCGGCGACGATGCACTTCGCACTCAAGCGCGTTCGTACCAGCCCTTGCTCCGGTTGACGATTTTCACCACCAGCAGCATCACCGGCACCTCGATCAGCACGCCCACTACGGTAGCAAGGGCTGCGCCCGATTCGAATCCGAACAGGGCGATGGCTGCGGCCACCGCCAGCTCGAAGAAATTGGACGCCCCGATCAGGGCAGACGGGCAGGCCACGTTGTGATTTTCGCCCACTTTTCTGTTCAGCCAGTAGGCAAGGCCGGAGTTGAAGAACACCTGGATGAGGATGGGCACGGCGAGCAGCGCGATGACCAGAGGCTGTTCGATGATGGCTTTGCCCTGGAAGGCGAACAGCAGCACCAGCGTGACGAGCAGCGCCAGGATGGAGGCGTGGCCAAGTTGCACCAGGGTGGCATCGTATGCGGCCCGGCCGCGCCCGAGCAGGATTTTGCGCCAGACCTGCGCGAGGATGACGGGTATGACGATGTAGAGCAGCACCGACACCAATAGCGTGTCCCACGGCACGATGATGGCGGACAGGCCGAGCAGCAGCCCGACGATGGGCGCAAAGGCGAAGATCATGATGGTGTCGTTGAGTGCCACCTGCGACAGGGTGAAATAGGGGTCGCCGCCGGTGAGCCGGCTCCACACGAACACCATCGCGGTGCAGGGTGCGGCGGCCAGCAGGATGAGGCCCGCCACGTAGCTGTCGAGCTGTTCGGCGGGGAGATAAGGCGCGAACAGATGGCGGATGAACAGCCACGCCAGCAGCGCCATGGAAAACGGCTTGACCGCCCAGTTGACGAAGAGCGTGACGCCGATGCCGCGCCAGTGCGATTTCACCTGGTGCAGCGCGCCAAAGTCGACCTTCATCAGCATGGGGATGATCATGATCCAGATCAGCAGGCCAACCGGCAGGTTCACTTGTGCCACGTCCATGCGCCCCAGCGCCTGGAACGGTGCCGGGAACAGCTGCCCCAGGCCAACGCCGGCAACGATGCACAGCGCCACCCACAGCGTGAGCCAGCGTTCGAACAGGCTCATGGGCGCACCTGCGGCGCGCTCGCCGGTGACTTCGCACTGTGCGCTCATCGCGCCCCTCGTCCGGATCCCGGAGGATTCATGCCATCTTCCCGATGTCGCGCACGGCCTGTTCGAGCTTCAGGCTGTCGAGCGTGGCAAAAGGCAGGCTGACAAACGTGCAGATGCGGCGCTGCAACGCGTTCATGGCATTGAGAAAGGCGCGGCGTTTTTCGTCGTCGCTGCCCTGTACCGCCGCCGGGTCGGGTATGCCCCAGTGCGCGCTCATCGGCTGGCCGGGCCACACCGGGCAGATTTCACCCGCGGCCTTGTCGCAGACGGTGATGACGAAATCGAGTTGCGGCGAATCGGGCCGGGCGAACGCGTCCCAGGGTTTGCTGCGCAATTCAGCGATCGGGTAATGGTTTTTTTGCAGCAGTTCCAGCGCGAACGGATTGACCTGGCCCGCCGGATGGCTGCCGGCGCTGAACGCCCGGAAGCGCCCCTTGCCCAGCAGGTTGAGCAGGGATTCGGCGAGGATCGAGCGTGCCGAATTGCCGGTGCACAGGAACAGCACCTTGTAGTTCGATTGATCCATGGTCTCTCCGAATTGATTATTCGAATCAGGCAGCGGCCTGCAGGCTGAGTTTCTCGCGCACGGCACGAACCAGCCGATTGCGGATGTCGTCGCGCACGACGAGGAATCTCTCCAGCGGTTCGCCGTGCGGATCGTGGAACGGCAGGTGAATGGCCGGGACAGGTTTGGGGAAAACAGGGCAGGCTTCCCTGGCGTTGTCGCACACGGTCACCACCAGATCGAGGTCCTCGTGCATCACCGCGTCGATGTCTTTGGGGTGCAGACCATCGGTTTTCAGGCCGGCGAGTTTCAGTGCCTCGATAGCGCCATCGGCCACCTTGGGCTGGGGTTGGGTGCCGGCAGAAAGCGCGCGCACCTGACCGGCCAGATCGTGGTTCAGCAGCACTTCGGCCATTTGCGAGCGGCAGGAATTGCCGGTACACAGCACCAGCACGGTATAGGGTTTGTTCATGTATAGATTCCCGGTGTTTGATCGCGATTCAGCAGCAGCCGGACGAAGGCTTGCCCATGACCGGAATGCAGCCCGCCACCGCCGTAGCGGCAGGTTCGAACACACAGCAGCCCCCTGCATGGGTCGTGCCTTCTTCCGCCGCGCCAAACACGGGAATGCTGTCGAGCGTGTGGTAGGTCTCCCAGGCGATGCCGGTGGGATCGGTCGCCCAGTACTTGTCCGACTTGGCGTAGCAGCAGGCGGTGCCCATTTCTTCCACCACGTCGGCTTCCAGTTGTTGCAAGCGGCTGTTCATCTCGGCAAGCTCCTCGGCGCTTTCCACCTGCACGCCCAGGTGATTCAGGCCGGGCATGGCGCCGCGCGACGAGATGGCGAAGTTCACGCGCGGATCGTCGAGCATCCATTTCGCGTAATCGGGTTTCTGTACGGTCGGTTCGCTGGCGAACATGGTCGAGTAGAACCGGATGCTGGCGGCGAGATCGTCGACCGCCACGTGGACATGCAGGCGTTTCATGCGGGTTCCTTTCGGGAAGCAGATTTTCTGGAAGCAGCCTTGGGGGCACAGGCTGTCGCCGACGTGCAGGGATTGCCGCCGCAGCAGTTGTCGGTGAGGTAATCGAGCAGCGCGTTCATCGTCTCGAAACGGGCGGTGTAGATGACGAAGCGGCCTTCCTGGCGCGAGTCGGCGAGCCCGGCGTGGCTCAATTCCTTGAGGTGGAAGGACAGCGAGGACGGCGCGATGCCGGTGAGCTCGGCGACCTGCCCGGCCGGCAGGCCGGCCGGGCCGGCCTGGACGAGCGTGCGGAATACGGCCAGGCGGGAGGACTGGGCGAGTGCGGCAAGTGCGGCGACGGCGTCTTTCGTTTCCATGTTTCGATAATAATAGAAATATAAAAACAAAAGCAAGCCCCGGCAGGTGAATGCCGGGGCGTGTTTCAGAAAAGGCCGGTTGCGCCAGCCGGAAGCGACGGCATCGCGACCGGAGTATGGCCGCGCGCCGCACTCATGCCGCCATCAGCACGCCAGCAAAAGCAAGGCACAGGATCAGCACGATGAGCACGTCGCGCATGCGCTTACGGGTTCGGCGTGACGGTCGTGCTGTGCGTGCGGGTCTCGCCGTCGAAGCCGGTACCCGTGACCGTGCGGGTCACGC
>CAZOVQ010000109.1:0-6303 GCA_964583195.1 uncultured Thiobacillus sp. | reverse complement strand
TCGAGATCGCGCTGGGGCTCACCGGCGTGATGGCGCTGTGGCTGGGCGTGATGAAGGTCGGCGAGCGCGCCGGCATGCTGGACGTGCTGACGCGCGGCCTGGCGCCGCTGTTCCGCCGCCTGTTTCCGGAGGTGCCGCCGAACCATCCCGCGCTCGGCGCCATGACCATGAACATGGGCGCCAACATGCTGGGGCTGGACAATGCCGCGACGCCGCTCGGCATCAAGGCGATGCAGGCCCTGCAAACGCTGAATCCATCGAAGGACACCGCGAGCGATGCGCAGGTGTTGTTCCTCGTCATCAACACCGCCTCGGTCACCCTGCTGCCGGTGACCATCTTCACCTTCCGCGCGCAGCTTGGCGCGGCCGACCCGACCGACGTGTTCGTGCCTTTGCTTATCACCACCTACATCGGCACGCTCACGGGGCTGTTCGTCACCGGTTTCTTCCAGAAGCTGCACTTGTGGAACCGCGTGACGCTGGCCTACCTCGGCGGCGCCACCGCGCTGATCGGCGCCCTGGTCGCGTATTTTTCCATGCTGCCGGCGGCCGCGATGACGCGGCAATCGTCCATCCTCAGCAATGTCGTGCTGTTCGGTCTCATCGCCGGCTTCCTCTTGATGGCGGTGAAGCGGCGGGTGAACGCCTATGAGGCCTTCGTCGAGGGCGCGAAAGAGGGCTTTCACACCGCCGTCACGATCATTCCGTATCTTGTCGCGATGCTGGTCGCCATCGCGGTGTTCCGTGCCAGCGGCGCGCTCGATCTGGCAATGGACGCGGTGCGCGGCGGGGTACGGGCACTGGGCTTCGACGCGCGCTGGATCGACGCCCTGCCGACCGCGTTGATGAAACCCTTTTCCGGCAGCGGCGCGCGCGCGATGATGATCGACACCATGCAGGCCCACGGGGCGGATTCCTTCGCCGGCCGGCTCGCCTCCATCGTGCAGGGCAGTACCGAGACGACGTTCTACGTGCTGGCGGTGTACTTCGGCGCGGTCGGCATCCGGCGCGTGCGTCACGCCGTCGCCTGCGGCCTGATTGCCGATCTGGCGGGAATCGTTGCCGCGATCGCGATGGCCTATCTGTTCTTCGGTTCGGTTGCATGAATACATTCTCGTGAAAACCTACGACACCCTCGCCGCGGTCGATCTCGGCTCCAACTCTTTTCGCCTCGAAGTTGCGCGCGTTGCGGGCGACCAGTTGTACCCGCTCGATTCGTTGAAGGAGACGGTGCGTCTGGCTGGTGGGCTCACCGACGACAAGCGGCTCGATGAATCCACCCAGGCGCGCGCGCTGGCCTGCCTGCACCGTTTCGGCGAACGCCTGCGTGGTCTCTCTCCGGAGGCGATCCGCTGCGTCGGCACCTCTGCGCTCAGGGTGGCGAAGAACGCCGACGAATTCATCCCCAAGGCTGAAATCGCGCTGGGCCACCCGATCGAGATCGTCGCTGGCCGCGAGGAGGCGCGTCTTATTTACCTCGGTGTCGCGCATTCGCTGCCGGCCTCGCCCGACCGCAGGCTGGTGGTCGATATCGGCGGGGGATCGACCGAATTCATCATAGGCCACGGACTGAAACCGCATGAACGCGAAAGCCTGCACATGGGCTGCGTCAACTTCTCGCAGCGCTTCTTTTCTGAGGGCGTGCTCGACAGGAATGCGTTCAAGGCCGCCGAGATCGCGGCGCGTGTTGAGGTCGAACGGATCGCGCGCGAATTCGCGCGTGGCAACTGGCAGCAGGCCGTCGGTTCGTCCGGCACCGCGCGTGCGCTGCGCGAGATTCTCGTGCAGAACGGCTGGTCGTCGCACGGCATCACGGCGGACGGACTCGACAGACTGCGTACCCAGCTTGTGAAGACCGGCCACGTCGATGCGCTTGAACTCGGCGGATTGTCGCGAGATCGCCGCCCCATCATCGCAGGCGGTTTCGCCATCATGGCCGGTCTTTTCGCCGAACTCGGCATCGAACGGATGGAAGTGGCCGAGACCGCGATGCGCGAAGGCATTCTCTATGATCTGCTCGGCCGCTTCCACAGACAGGATATGCGCGAGGCGACGGTGGACGAATTCATGCGCCGCTATCACATCGATACGCAGCAGGCCGCGCGTGTGAAGCGGGTGGCGCACAAACTGCTGACCGCGACCGGCGGCGGCGCCGACGAGAACGATCTGCGCTTTCTCGACTGGGCGGCGCGTCTGCACGAAATCGGGCTGTCGGTTTCACATGGCGGCTACCACCGCCACTCCGGCTATATCCTGGAAAACGCGGACATGCCCGGTTTTTCCCGCACCGAGCAAGCACGCCTCGCACTGCTGGCGCGCGCGCAGCGCGGCGCCCTCGTCAAGGTGGATGCGTTTGCGGCGGGCACGGTGTCCGACAACGACCGGCTTCTGGTCTGGCTGCTGCGTCAGGCCGTCATTCTCTGCCGCAGCCGCGCCGAGCCCAGGCTGCCCGACGTGAAGGTCGAATTCAACGGCAGGCGGATACGCCTTGCCCTGCCGGAAGGCTGGCTGGAACGCCGGCCGCTGACCCGGCGCGCCCTCGACGAGGAGGCCGCGCACTGGTCTCTCATGGGCGTCAAATACGCTTACGCCTGAAATCCGGACGAGGGCACGTTCCGCTCGGGCGGTTCAGGCATGATTGCACGCGGCAGGCTGTTAGCCGCGATTGCGCATGTGCTCGCCAAGCTGGACGAACTGAGCGTGGAGCGCGTCGCGCAGGGCAGCGTCCTCGACCGTTTCCGCGAGCGCGCGCTGCATGCACAGCAGCCATTCGTCGCGTTCCTGCGGGCCGATGGCGTAGGGCAGATGGCGGCGGCGCAGCATCGGGTGTCCGTGTTTTTCGATGAAACGCTGCGGCCCGCCCAGCCAGCCGGACAGAAAATCGAACAGCTTGTTGCCGGATTCGCCAAGATCGGCCGGGTGGAGCTTGCGCGCGGCATAAGCCTCGGGCAGTTCATCCATCAATTCGTAGAAACGGTTGACCAGCTTGCGTACCCCGGCGTCGCCGCCGATGCGTTCATAGGGCGAGGCCTGGATTTGACGTTCGGTTTGCATGCGAATACCTCAGAAAAAATGCCGCACAAAGTAGGACAGCCCCAAGGCCATCAGCGGCCAGGCGGCGTAAGAACCGAGCGCGATGCGCGGCAGCGCGTGCCGGGGCACGAAGCCTACGCCATGCACGAAGCCCGCCGACATACCCCACATCACGAGCAGGAGCGTGCCGTGACCGATGGGACTGCCGCCTTCCACGGTCAGTGCGCGCGGCGCGAGCGTGACCAGCAGCATCAGCGTGAACGCCGTGACGAGCGAGACGCCGCGCGCCCAGCCGCGGTCGAACACGGTCGTCATGCGGAGCCGTGCTTGCGGTAGGCGCGCAGGTAGTGCCATTCGAAATAGCGCTTGGCCCAGTGGAACAGGCGCGAGGCCGGCAGCAGCAGGGCGCGTTTCATGCCGCGGAAGACGAGGATGCCGGAATCGAGGGTGTCGACGATGCAGATGAGTTCCGGCCTGGGCTGCGCAACCGGCGGCTTGCCGTCGAGCGCGAGCAGCAGGTTTTCGGCGGCGGCCTGGGCCTGCAGGTCGGCCATGTGCGCCTGCTTGGGCAGCCAGTCGGGGCCGGGGTAGCTGCCGGCGTCGCCGGCGACGAAGACCTTGTCGGCGCCTTCCACGCGGCAAAATTCATCGGCCTTGAAGAAGCCGCCGGACGAGAGCGCGAGGCCGCTGTCCGCCGCCCAGGCCGGGCCGGTGAGGCCGGGCATGAAGAGGATGAGGTCGGCGTTGACGTGGCCGCCTTCGGTGTCCACGCCCTTTTCCGAAAAGCCGAGCGGCTTGTGGCCGAGGTGGGTGTCGATGCGGCGCCTGGCCATTTCGGCCAGCAGTCCGGACACGGCCTTCTCGCCCAGGCGCTTGCCCGGTTCGGCGGCGGCATTGAAGAAGGTGAGCTCGATGCGGTCGCGCTTGCCCTGTTCGCGCAGCCAGGTGTCGATGCCGAACAGCAGTTCGAACATGGGGCCGCCGCGCATGGCGGAGGGTTCGTTCGGGTTGCCGCCGAAGCCCATGGCGATGCGGCCGCTGTCCATTTTTTCCAGGCGGTCGCGGATCGCCTCGGCCGCCGGGATGCCTTCGCACAGCGTGAGCGCGTGTTCGATGCCGGGCAGCTTCTTGATGAAGCGTCCGCCGGTGGCGATGAGCAGTGCGTCGTTGGCGAAGTTGCCCTTGTCGGTCAGCACGGTGCGTCCGCCATCGGCGAGGCCGGTGACCGAGGCCGCATGGAATTCGATCTTGTGCGCGGCGAGAAAGCCCGACACGTCGATGTTGAGATCGGCCCCGCGGCGCCGGCCGGTAGGTACCCAGATGAGGCTGGGCAGATAGACGAACTCGGCTCTGGGCGCGATCAGGGCGATCCGCGCGTCGGGGGCGCGACGGCGCAGTTCGCGCACGGCGGTGAGGGCGGCGAAGCCGGCTCCGAGGATGACGATGCGCTGGCTCATGCGGGACTCCTGTATGCGGTTCACTTGCCGGCCTGGGCGAGGGCGGCTGCAATGCTGGCGTCGAGTCGGGCTGCGGAATGCTTCAGCACCTCTCCGACCTGCGGTTCCATCATGCCGGCCACGGCGGCGGCGTTCATGCGCGAGACGACGACGCGGCCATCGTCCATGCCGTAGACCGACACGCTGCAAGGCATGAGGCCGGCGACGTAGCGGGTGGCCTCGTTTTTCAGCAGCGGAATCGTATTGCCGCCGCTCGACAGCTCCAGGATGACGAGGCCGCCTGGAAGTTGCGTGCCTTTCTTGGCGATGCGTGCACCGAGATCGATTTCGCCAAGTAGCGTCCAGCCATCAGCGGCGAACTGCGTCTTGAGCGCGGACACGGTGGCGGCGAAATCCGCGCGGCTGATGTCCTCCACCACGACGGCACGCGGATTGGATGCGGGCGCTTCGGCCGCGCGGGACGCGATGGCATGCAGGCCAAGGGCGGACAACAGGATGGGCAGGGCAAGGCGTTTCATGAACTCTCCATAACGGCGTGTTGTCGGTCGAGCAGCAGGACGGGACGTCAGCTGTCGTTGCCGGGTTGCCTGCGCGCCTCGTCGAGCGCGCATTCCTTGGCGTCGCACATCATGGCGCTGATCGAGGCGAGCAGCACGGCCATGGTGACTCCGAGTATCCAGGCGAAATACCACATTGCGTTTCCTTTCAGTAATTGAGTTTGAGGGTGAGCGCGGCGCCGGACTCCGGCAGCGCGACGGCGGCATCCTTGAACGCCGGCTTGCCGCTGACCCTGGGATTGTTCGACAGCCCCCAGCCTTCCGTGGGAATCATGCCGAGGAAGCGGTTCAGTTCGCCGTTGCCGTCTTCGTCCTGATACGCCATCACGGCGTACAGCCCGGGTTTCAGGCCGTCGAGTGCGAGCACGGTCTGGCCGGCGGGGAGCACGCGCCGCACGCTTGCCTTCGCCTCCCTGGGGAAACCGTCGGCCCGGTCGAACAGCAGCACGGTGAGTGGGCCGCCGCCGGGCTTGGCGCCGTCGATGGCGACGCTGAGCGTGGCGGCCTCCGCACCGGGCAGGCAGAGCATCAGCGGCAGGGCGAAATAGCAGGCGTTCAGCATGGCGCGCTTCAATAGACCGATTTGTCGTTGGCGGCGATGTACTCGGTGGTGACCTTGCCCCACATCACCTTGTACGCCCACGAGGTGTAGAAAATGATGAGCGGCATGAAGATCACCGTCGCGCCGAGCATGAGGCCGAGCGTGAGGTGCGAGGACACGGCGTCGTACACGGTGAGGCTCGAGCGCGGATCGCTCGACGACGGCATGATGAAGGGGAACATCGACACGCCGGCGGTGCCGATGATGCCGGCGCAGGCCAGCGACGACGACCAGAACGCCAGGCCGGCCCTGTGCATGCGCGAGAACAGGATGCTCGCGACAAGTGCAGCGAAGGCCGCGATCGGCACCCACATCGCCCAGCCGTACTGCGTGTAGTTGTGCATCCAGGCACCGGTCGCCACTACGACCGTCTTGGCCAGCGGGTCGGGCAGGGCGTTGGCATCGATCGCGCTGGTGATGACGTAGCCGTCGATGCCCTTGGCAACCCAGATGCCGGCCAGTGCGAAGGTCACGATGGTCAGCGCGGCGAAGATCAGGCTGGCGGCGCGCACGCGGCGGTAGATGTCGCCCTCGGTGCGCATCATCAGGTAGTTCGCGCCCTGGGTGGTGATCATCGCGAGGCTCACCACGCCGGCGAGCAGCGCAAACGGGTTCAACAGCGCCCAGAAGCTGCCGGTGTAGGTCGACATCAGGT
>CAZOVQ010000108.1:0-6318 GCA_964583195.1 uncultured Thiobacillus sp. | reverse complement strand
CCCCGGCCCCACCGATTTCAATGCCACACAGCTCAACGGGCTGACCGGCCGCCAGCACGAAGTGGCCCGTCTGCTCGGCCATGGCTTCACCAACAAGGCCATCGGCAGCATGCTCGGCATGAGCGAAAACACGGTGAAGGTACACGTCGCCGCGATTTTCCGTGCGCTGGGCGTCGGCAATCGAACCGAGGCCGTCATCGCCATGCAGCGCCTCGCCCGGCCGTGAGCGCCGCCCGCCCACTCGCCGATCGGCTGCCCTTTCACAGCATCCGCAGCCGCATACTGGTGATCGCGCTTCTGCCCGCGCTCGTCACCGAATTCGGGATGGTGGTCTATTTCACGTCCCGCGCCATCGATACCGCCGAGCGCGCGCTGCGGGCGCGCGCCGACAATGCGGCCCGCCATCTCGGCAACGTGCTGCCTTACGCGCTGGTCAGCGGCGACACGGAGCTCGCGCGCGCATTCCTTGCCAGAGAGGCGACCGGAAGTCAGCTTGTCCGCGCGAGCGTGCTCGACCTGCAGGGTTTGCCGGTCGCCAGCGTCGGCGCGGCTTGGGAAGACGGCAGCGGCAACGTCGTGACGCGCCGCATGGCGATAAGCCTGCCGGGCGCCGACCTTGGCGACGCCGCGTCCGGGCAGGGCGGCATGCCAATGGCCAGCAAGCCCCTCGGACAGATCGAGGTAAGCGTCAGCCGCGAAACGATAGATGCCTACACGCACGGCACGCTCGTCCGTGCGGCGCTGCTGATGCTGGCGGCGCTGACGCTCACCAGCATCTTCGCCTGGCGTCTGTCCGACAGCCTTGCCGGGCAGTTGCGCCATATCGGCCGCGTCGTCGGCCGACTCGCGCGCGACGACCTGGCGGTACGCACGCATCTGCCCGCACGCGGCGAAACCGGCATTCTCGCCGCCGGCATCAACGACATGGCCGACGCTTTGCAGGCCCAGCGCAGCGAAATGGAAACCCGCATCCGCGCCGCCACCGCCGACCTCGCCGCGAAAAAAGACATGGCCGAACGCGCCAACTCCGCCAAAACACGCTTCTTCGCGGCAGCCAGCCACGATCTGCGGCAACCTCTGCACGCGCTGTCTCTGTTCGTCGCCACGCTCAAGTCGCGCAACCGGCAACTGGAGATGCAGCCGCTGATCGACAACATCGAAGCCTCGACCGCCGCGCTCGCCCTGCTGTTCGATGCGCTGCTCGACATTTCGCGTCTCGACGCCGATACTGTCGAAGTACACACTGTGCATTTTCCGCTCGACAAACTGTTCGAAGACCTCGACCGGCGCTTTTCCGGGCTCGCCAGCGAAAAGGCATTGCGGCTTCGCTTTCGCCCCTGCCGGCTCACGCTCTACAGCGACCCGTTGCTGGTCGAGCGCATACTCGTCAACCTCGTTTCCAACGCCATCCGTTACACCGACGACGGCGGCGTGCTGGTGGCTTGCCGCCGCCGCGGCGGCATGGCGCGCATTGCCGTGTACGACACCGGACGCGGCATCCCGGAAGACCAGCAGGAAAGCGTGTTCCAGGAATTCGTGCAGCTGCACAACGCCGCGCGCGACCGCAACAGGGGGCTGGGGCTGGGACTCGCCATCGTCTCCCGTCTCGGTCGCCTGCTCGGCCACCGTATCGAACTCGCCTCGCGTCCCGGCAGCGGCTCGGTATTCAGTATCGACGTGCCGCTGGGCAAGCCGGAGCTGATCCGCGCACCCGCCCCCACCGCGGCGCCCGGGCGGATTCCGGCCGATGCCCTGGTGCTGCTGGTCGACGACGAACCCGCCATATTGCGCGGCATGGCCGAACTGTTCGACCACTGGGGGATCGATCTCGTCGCCGCGCACAGCCTTGGCGAGGCCGAACACTGGCTCGACAGCCTCGAACGCATTCCCGATGCGATCATCTGCGACTACCGCCTGCCCGATGACGACGGCCTCTACGTCATCGCCCGGCTGCGCGAAAAATTCGGCCGCGCCCTGCCCGCCGTCATTGTCACCGGCGATACTGCCCCCGACACCCTCCAGCGCATTACCGAAGCCGCACTGCCCATGCTGCACAAGCCCCTGCGCCCCGCCAAACTGCGCGCCCTGCTTACCCACCTCATCCAGCAGTCGCGGACCGCCGACGTGGGATAATTCTTATTTTTATGGGGGAACACTCAGCGCATTCCCCCTGTTTACCCCCAACCACCATGCACCTCCATATCCTCGGCATCTGCGGCACCTTCATGGGCGGCATCGCCGCCATCGCGCGCGCGGCCGGCCACACCGTCACCGGCTGCGACGCCAACGTCTACCCGCCCATGTCCGACCAGCTGCGCGATCTCGGCATCGAACTGATCGAAGGCTACGACACGCAGCAGGCCGACATCGGCGTCGACGTCTTCGTCGTCGGCAACGTCGTCACGCGCGGCAGGCAGCCGCTGATGGAAGCCATCCTCGACCGCAATCTCCCCTACACTTCCGGCCCACAGTGGCTCGCCGACAACGTGCTGCGCGACAAATGGGTGCTCGCGGTCGCCGGCACCCACGGCAAGACCACCACCTCGGCCATGCTCGCCTGGATCCTCGAGGACGCGAAGCTTGATCCCGGTTTTCTCATCGGCGGCGTGCCGCAAAACTTCGGCATCTCCGCGCGCCTCACTCACAGTCCCTTCTTCGTTATCGAGGCCGACGAATATGACACCGCCTTCTTCGACAAACGTTCCAAATTCGTCCACTATCGGCCGCGCACCGCCTTGCTCAACAACCTGGAATTCGATCACGCCGACATCTTTCCCGACCTCGCCGCCATCGAAATCCAGTTCCACCACCTGGTGCGCACCGTGCCCGGCAACGGACTCATCGTCGCCAACGGCCGCGCCCCGGCGCTCGATCGCGTGCTCGAACGCGGATGCTGGACACCGGTCGAGCGCTTCGGCAGCGCCCTCGCCGAGACTCGCGCCGATGGCGTGGCGGGCTGGAGCGCAGGCGCGGCCGACGCCGACGGCAGCTTCACCGTCGCCTTCGACGGCGTGCCCCAGGGCCGCGTCCGCTGGAATCTGATCGGCGAGCACAACCGCATGAACGCGCTCGCCGCAATCGCCGCCGCGCGCCACGCCGGCGTCCCTGCCGCTGTCGCCATCGACGCGCTGGCCCGCTTCGAAAACGTGAAACGCCGCATGGAAGTGCGAGGCAGCGTACGCGGCATCACCGTCTACGACGACTTCGCCCACCACCCCACAGCGATTGCCACCACCCTCGCAGGCCTGCGGGCGAAGGTCGGCGGCGCACGCATCCTCGCCGTGTTGGAACCGCGCTCCAACACCATGAAACTGGGCGTGATGAAATTACAGTTGCCCGCCAGCCTCGCCGACGCCGATGCGGTCTACTGTTACGGTGCCCACCTCGGCTGGGACGCCGCCGAGGCGCTATCCCCGCTGGGCGACAAGGCGCGCGTGTTCGACGACCTCGACCAGCTGATCGGCCATCTGGTCGCCACCGGCCGCCCCGGCGACCAGATTCTGGTGATGAGCAACGGCGGTTTCGGCGGCATACACACCCGCCTGCTCGATGCGCTGCGGCAGTCGGCACATGATGGATAAGACTGGCTCAGGCCATCGCAAAGCCCACCAGCGCGATTTCGTCGCCGTCCTTCACGGGTGAGCTCTTCTCCGCGAACTTCCGGTTGACGGTGACGTTGAGCCTGGGGTTGCCAAGCAGCATCCTCTTCCACCGCTCGCCGCGCCCGCCCAGCATGAACAACAGGCGTTCGACGTCGGTCACGTCGGGCGGCAGGGGAATCTCGTCCGAAGCCATGCCGAGGCTCTCGACGAGGTCACCGAAGAACAGGATTTTCACCATGGTGCGCCCTTTATAATCTGCGATTGCCGCCAATTTTACCCTCGCATGGCCGTCCCTCTACTGGAAAACCTCAACTCCGAACAGCGTGCCGCGGTCACGCTTCCGCACGCATCCGCGCTGATTCTCGCCGGCGCCGGCAGCGGCAAGACGCGAGTACTGACCACACGCATCGCCTGGCTGATTCAGACCGCCCAGGTCTCGCCACACGGCATCCTCGCGGTGACCTTCACCAACAAGGCGGCGAAGGAGATGCTCACGCGGATTTCGGCGATGCTGCCCCAGCTAGCCAATTTAAATCGGCAGACGCGCGGCATGTGGGTAGGCACCTTCCACGGCCTGGCGAACCGGCTGCTGCGCACGCACTGGCGCGACGCCGGGCTGCCGCAGTCGTTCCAGATCCTCGATTCGGCCGACCAGTTGTCGGCGATCAAGCGCCTGATGAAGGCGATGAACGTCGACACCGAAAAATTCGAACCGAAGAAGGTGCAGGGGTTCATCAACGGCCACAAGGAGGCCGGCCGCCGCGCGCGCGACGCCGAGGCCTTCGACGAATACTCGATGCGCATGGCCGAGCTGTTCGAGGCCTACGACGCGCAATGCCAGCGCGAAGGCGTGGCCGATTTTCCCGAACTGCTGCTGCGCTCCTACGAACTGCTCTATCGCAACGAACCGCTGCGCGAGCACTACCGGGACCGGTTCAAGCACATCCTGATCGACGAATTCCAGGACACCAACACCCTGCAATACCGCTGGCTCAAGCTCTTTGCCGGACCGCACGCTGCACTCTTCGCGGTGGGGGACGACGACCAGTCGATCTACGCGTTTCGCGGCGCGGACACGGCCAACATGGCCGCGTTCGAGCGCGAATTCGCGCAGGGCAACGTCATCAAGCTGGAGCAGAATTACCGCAGCCACGGCCACATCCTCACCGCCGCCAACACGCTCATCGCGCAGAACGCGCACCGGCTCGGCAAGAATCTGTGGACGGCGGAAGGCGATGGTGAACCGATCCGCATTTATGTGGCGTATTCCGATCAGGACGAAGCGAGCTTCGTGGTCGACGAAGTGAAAACGCTCAACCGCGAGGGCGTGGCGTTTTCGGACATGGCGCTGCTGTATCGCGCCAACGCGCAGTCGCGGGTGCTGGAACACGCACTGTTCTCCGCCGGCGTGGCCTACCGCGTGTACGGCGGTCTGCGCTTTTTCGAGCGCCAGGAAATCAAGCACGCGCTCGCTTACTTGCGCCTGATGACGCAGCCCGAAGACGACGGCGCCTTTCTGCGCGTGGTGAACTTCCCCGCGCGCGGCATCGGCGCGCGCACGCTGGAACAACTGGCCGATACCGCCGCGCGTTCCGGCACCAGCCTGTGGCAGGCGGCGTGTACCGGCGGCGGGAAGGTGGCGGGGTTTGCCAAACTGATCGAAGGCATCAAGCAGGCCACCTCGGGACTCACGCTGGCAGAAACCATCGACCACGTGATCGAAACCTCGGGGCTCGCCGATTACTACCGCGCCGACAAGGACGGCGCCGACCGGCTGGAAAACCTGGAGGAACTGGTCAACGCCGCTGCGCTATTCGCGGAGGAATCCGAGGAAAACACCCTCGACGCCTTTTTGGCCCACGCCGCACTCGAAGCCGGCGAACACCAGGCCGAAGCGGGGCGCGACGCCTTGCAATTGATGACGGTGCATGCGGCCAAGGGCCTGGAGTTCCACGCCGTGTTCATCACCGGGCTGGAAGAAAGCCTGTTCCCGCACGAGCAAAGCGCGCACGAGGAAGGCGGCCTGGAAGAGGAACGGCGGCTCATGTACGTGGCGATCACCCGCGCGCGGCGGCGGCTGTATCTGTCGCACGCGCAGTCGCGCATGCTGCACGGGCAGATCCGCTACGGTCTGCCGTCACGCTTTCTCGACGAATTGCCGGAACAGGTGCTGCTGCATCTGAACCGGCGCGCGGATAGCCCGACCGCGCCGAATGCCGCGCCGGCACCCCGCCCGACGCCTGCCCACAACGACACTGGCTATCGTGTCGGCCAGAGCGTGGCGCACGCCAAATTCGGTATCGGCATCATCATCGACTTCGAAGGGCGCGGCAGCGACGCGCGGGTGCAGGTGAAATTCCGCGACGCCGGCACCAAGTGGCTGGCGCTGGCCTACGCCAATCTGTCGGCGGCCTGAGCTTCCGGACCGTCATCCGCCCACACTGCAAAAATCGCCTGGTAGGACGCATACAGCGAACCGAGCAGCACCGGCATCGCCACCAGCAGCCCCAGCAGGAAGGGCACCAGCGCCGACACGAACAGCAGCAGGCCCAGGGCCAGGCTGTTGACCAGCATCGCCGCCCAGTTGCGGGCGACGGCCTTGAGGCTGACGCCCAGCGCTGTCATCGGCCGCGCGCCGCCAAACAGGATGAGCGCGGGCGCAAACCAGGTCGCCATCATCAGCGGGGTAAACAACACCAGTCCGGTGAGCACCGCC
>CAZOVQ010000107.1:0-6330 GCA_964583195.1 uncultured Thiobacillus sp. | reverse complement strand
CGCCAAGGTCAAGGAAGTGGTCGACGCCGGCGGTTCGCTCGACGACGCCTACAAGATCGATCAGTCGGCGTATCTGCACCTGCACACGGCGGACGAACTGGCGCGCAGCAATGCCGGCCGCGTATTCCGTGCGATGGAGTTCGAATAAGGCCTACGCCAGCCCGCCCAGGGTAACGGCCTTGGTGTCGAGATATTCGGCGATGCCGTCCAGCCCGCCTTCACGGCCCAGCCCGGATTGCTTCATGCCGCCAAAGCTCGTTTCGGCGGTGGACATCAGACCGGTGTTGATCCCCACCATGCCGTATTCCAGCTTTTCCGCCATGCGCCAGGCGCGCGCCACATCGCGCGTCCAGGCGTAGGCCGCCAGCCCGTAGTCGCTGTCATTGGCCATCGCAATTGCGCGGGTTTCGTCGTCAAAGCGGATCAGCGGGGCGACCGGGCCGAAGGTTTCGCTGCGGCAAAGCAGCATGGCCGGGCTACAGTCGCCGAGCACGGTAGGCTGGAAGTAGCGGCCGCCGCGCGCGTGACGCGCCCCGCCGGTCAGGACGGACGCGCCCTGTAATTGCGCGTCGGCGAGCAGGGTTTCGATCCGCGTGACAGCGGTGTCGGCGATCATCGGGCCGATGTCGACGCCGGGTGTGAAGCCTTCCCCAACCTTGAGCCGGGCCACGGCGGCGGCGAATTTTCCGGCAAAGGCCTCGTAGACCCCGGCCTGCACGAAAATCCGGTTGGCGCATACGCAGGTTTGGCCGCCGTTGCGGAATTTGCTGGCGATGGCCCCTTCCACCGCCGCGTCGAGATCGGCATCGTCGAACACGATGAAAGGGGCATTGCCGCCGAGTTCCAGCGACACGTGTTTGAGGCTCCCGGCGCAGCGCGCGAGCAGGTGCTTGCCGATCTCGGTCGAGCCCGTGAACGAGAGTTTTCGTACCCGTGGATGCGTGGTCAGCACGTCGCCGAGGGTCGCGGCGTCGCCGGTGATGACGTTCAGCACACCGGGCGGCAGGCCTGCGCGCTGCGCGAGTTCGGCCAGCGCCAGTGCGGTAAAGGGCGTCTGCGAGGCCGGCTTGGCGACCACCGTGCAGCCGGCGGCCAGCGCCGCACCCGCCTTGCGGGCGAGCATGGCGGCGGGAAAATTCCACGGCGTGATGAGAGCAGCCACACCGACTGGCTGACGCAGCGTAAACAGGCGGCGGTCATCCCACGGCGACGGCACCACGGTGCCCGTGACGCGCCGCGCTTCTTCCGCGAACCACTCGATGAAGCTGGCCGCGTAGTCGATTTCGCCGCGCGCCTCGGCAAGCGGTTTGCCCTGCTCGCTCACCATGATGGCGGCGAGATCGTCGCGGTGGGTGAGGATCAGCTCGAACCAGCGGCGCAAGCTTTGTGCGCGCGCCTTCGCGGGCAGGTCGCGCCAGGCAGGGAAGGCGGCATGGGCGGCCTCGATCGCGCGCTCGGCGTCGCTGGCGGTGCAGCGCGGCGCGTGGGCGACGATTTCACCGTTTGCGGGGTTGCGGACGGCGAAGGTCGCGCCCTGGGCGGCGTCGCACCAGGCCCCGGCAATCAGCGTCTGGCGCCGGAACAGGGCGGGGTCGGCGAGCCTCACGACGTGGCAACGCAGGTTTCGAGCAGGGCGATGAGATCGCCGCCGGCGCCGAGGCGGTGGACGGCAATGCCGCGTGCGGCGCAGGCCGCTGCATCGACGGAGGCCGGGCCGGTGACGACGATGCGGCGCAGTTTATGCAGTTGCGCGACCGTGCCGGCGTCGAGGGCGCACGCATGGGTGATCGCAGTGGTCGCCCAGAACAGTCGTGGTACGAGATCGGCTGTTTCGGTGTCCGGGTATTCGCTCCAGTTGTGGTCGAAGGCCGGGATCGGCAGGTCGTCCGGCGTGTACGCGGCGCGGTCGAGGAAGACCACGCGTTCCTTGCCGCTCACTTGCTGTCGCCGGTCAGGCGTTCGAGTGCACGCATGATCGCCGACGAGTCGAGTTCGCTGTCGCCGGCGCCCATCAGCGCGTTCATCTGCTGCGCGATCAGCGCGGCGCCGGGCAGCGGGGTGGCGGTTTCCTGCGCGTTGTCCATGACGATGGCCATGTCCTTGTGGTGCAGCTTGGTCTTGAAGCCGGGTTTGTAGTTACCTTTCAGCATCCGTTCGCCGTGCACGTCGAGGATGCGGCTGCCGGCAAACCCGCCCATCAGCGCCTCGCGCATCTTCACCGGGTCGACCCCGTTGCGGCGCGCCAGCAGAATGGCTTCGGCCACGCCTTCGAAGGTGAGGCCGACGACGATCTGGTTGCAGCATTTGACGACCTGGCCGGCGCCGTGGCCGCCGACGTGAACGATGTTCCTGCCGAGCACCTCGAACAGCGGTTTCACCTTCTCGAAGATGGGGGCTTCGCCGCCGACCATGATCGACAGCGTGCCGTCGCGGGCGCCGGCTTCGCCACCAGAGACCGGCGCGTCCAGCATGTGCACGCCGCGCTCGGCAAGATTCGCGGCAATGCGGCGGGTGGCGGCGGGCGACACGGTGCTCATGTCGACGACGATGTGGCCGGGGCGGGCACCGTGCACCAGGCCGCGGTCGCCGAGGATGATCTGTTCGACGTCGGTGGTGTCGGAGACGACAGTGAAGGTGATGTCGGTTTCGGCAGCCACTTCCATGGGCGTGCCCTTGCCCAGCGCGCCCAGCACCAGCATCGGCTCGATGCGGTCGAAGCGGCGACCGTAGACGGTGAGCTGGTGCCCGGCACGCAGGAGATTTTCCGCCATGGGGCGGCCCATGATGCCGCTGCCGATGAATCCGATTTTCATGTTGCCAGTCCCTTTAACAGCCATAGCCAGAATGGCAGCGTAACCAATCCGGCAAGGGTTGACCAGCCCATGACGAGGCCGGCCAGACGGGCGTCCAGACCGAAGCGGTCGGCCAGCGCAATGACCATCACCATGGTCGGCATGGCGGCTTCCAGAACCGCCGCTTCGAGCGCTTCGGTGAGCTTGCCGGGCCAGGCCAGCGCCACGCCCAGGCCGACGAGGGGCATCAGCGCGAGTTTGATGGCGAGTGCGATCAACACCGGTTTCTGTGGCCGCAAATCGTGCCAGGGAATGGTGAGCCCCAGCACGAACAGCATCAGCGGAATGGTCGGGCTGCCGGCCCAGTGGGCGGCTTCGATCAAGGGCGCCAGCGGCAGGCCGGAAAGATTGGCCGCGATGCCGGCAGCGAAGCCCCATACCGGCGGCAGGCGCAGCCACATCCGCAGGAAGGAGGCAGGTTCGGCGTGGTGGCCGCAGCGGAAGGCAATCCATACCCCCAGCGACCAGACCAGCGGCGTGGTGGCGAGCATGTCGGCGAAGAAGGGATAGCGTGCGCCCGATTCGCCGAATACCGTGGTGAGGAAGGGGTAGCCGAAGAACAGCACGTTGCCGAAGCCGGAGGCCAGCAGGATCGCGCCGCGCGCCGGGCCGGCGAGCCCGCGGCCGAACGGCGTGGCGAACAGGGCCAGTGCGGCCAGCCCCAGACCGCACAGGGTGGCAATGCCGAGCACGGCCGGCACCTGCAGCAGGGCGAGATCGACCGTGGCGCGCGCGGCGACCGCGAAGAACAGCATGGGCGCGAAGAAATTGAGCACCAGCCGGCCGATTTCGCCGCGCAGTGCGATCACCGATACGTTGCTGTGCCAGCGCGGCCAGATACCGCCGGCGGCGATCAGCAGCGACAGCGGCAGCAGGGTCTTGAGAAGGAGTTGATGGGCGAGGTCGGGAGACATGCAAACGAAAAGGGCGGCCAGGCCGCCCATCATATCGCCGGCTTGCGCCGCTCAGGTGCGCGAGGCGGGCGGCGGGCCGTCGGAGGCCCGGGCGTTCGCATGCGATTCGAGCCATTCGCGGATACGCACAGCGTCGCCGGCGCGGCGGTTTTTGCCCTGCGCGTCGAGCAGCACGATGATGACGTCGCGCTCTGCCACATTGGCCTGCATCACCAGGCAGTGGCCGGCCTCGTTGATGAAGCCGGTTTTCGACAGGCCGATGTGCCAGTCGTCCATGCGGGTGAAGCGGTTGGTGTTGGCGAAAGCCACGGGACGGTAGAGCACGCGCGCCTTGCGGTGTTTCTTTTTCAGCACCACGCGGCGGGTGCCGAGCGTGTAGCTGCCGGTGGTGCTGATCTGGCTGATTTCCGGGTAGTTCTGGTAGGCATAGTCGGCGAGCCGGGCGAGATCGTGCGCGGTAGATCGGTTCTCGCTTGAAAGGCCGGTGGGTTCGACGTAGGACGTGTCGTGCATGCCGAGCGCCCGCGCCGTGCGGTTCATGCTGGCGACGAAGCGCTCGATGCCGCCGGGCGCGCTGCGCGCCAGCGCGTGCGCCGCGCGGTTGTCCGAGGCGATCAGCGCCAGATGCAGCAGCTGGCCGCGCGTGTAGCGGGCGCCGACGGCCAGCCGCGAGCCGGTGCCTTTCAGGGTGTCGCGGTCTTCGTTCGTGATGACGATCATTTCATCCAGCGGCTGACCGGCGTCGAGCACCAACATCGCCGTCATGAGCTTGGTGATCGACGCGATCGGCATGCGCGCGCCGGCATTTTTCTCTAGCAAGACGCGCCCGCTCGTCTGGTCGAACACCAGCACCGATTCGGCGGAAAGCTCGGGCATCGCGTCGGCGTCGCCCGTCATGGCGCCCGCGTCGCTCCGCGACGCGTCCCCGGATGCGCGCCATTCGAGCGCCGTGCGGCCGTCGAAAGCGGCGGCCGCGTGGGTGAGGCAAAACAGGATCAGTCCGGTCAGGGCAGCTTTCATGGCGAGGCGCTTTCGGGCAGAACCAATGTACCAAATTAATCGGGAATACGGACGCTGCCGACAAAACTTGAAAACAACGGCGCGGATGCCGCGGCAGGATTTTTTTACGATCATGATTGACGGTGTAGCAAAATTCAATATATATAGCAATGACATGCACGAACTTCCGAATAAATCACTAAAGAAATCGGAGCTAACGAGCTGTCTCTGCGCCCCAGGCGTGGTGGCCGAGTCGTTGGAGCATCTGATGCGAGGCGAATCAGCCCGGGGGGAGCTTGCCGCCTGCGTGCGCTGCGATCCCGTGCTGGTTTTGCGGCTGCGCCGCTTCGTGCCCGAATTCGACGCCCGCCCCGAGCTGCTGCGCGGCGTGCTGCTGGCCGCGCCGGTCGCGGCCGGTTCCGCGCAGGCGGGCTACGGGGTGCGCTGGCGTCAGTCCATCGGGGTGGCGCACCTGGCGCAGACCCTGGCCGCGCGTGCCGGCGCAACCGATCCCGATGCCGCCTGGATCGCGGGCCTTTGCCATAACATCGCCGACTATTTCGACCACGGCCCGTCCGCGGCAGGTGCGGCAGCGGATTGTCTGGAAGGTTACGACGCCGACGGCTGGCTGGCCGACGCGGTGCTTTTCCATGCCGAGCCGCTGGCGCGTGGGCGCGCCGCACATCCGCTGCTGCGGGTGACGCAACTCGCGTATCAGCTCATCGTGCGGGCCGGCGCCGTCGACAGCATCGACGTCCGCGCCGCCCTCTCGGATCTGCGCTTGGGGGCAGGCGAAGCGGCCCAGCTTCTGGCCGAAAGCCGCGCTTGCGTCCAACAGATGGCCCGGCGTTTCGGCCTGGACGACGCGCCGGGGGGGCAGAACGGTACGGGCTTCGAGCGGCTGGCGCTGCTGTATGCCGGGCAGGCGGCCCAGGCGGCGCTGCACGGACACTTCCGGCATGCTGGCGCCGGCGGTCCGAGCCAGGTTTTCGCCCGCCTGCGCGATTGTCTCGCGGCCCTGTTCGGCATCGAGTCGGCCTGCCTGTTCGAACCCGCCGCCGACGGTCTGCTGCGCGCAAGCGTGCTGTGGCCTGCCTCGCCGGCGCTGGGCGCGCTGGGAATCCCGCCGGATGACGGCCATTCCGTGCTGACGCGCGCGCGCGCCCGCAATGCGCCGCAGACGTTCGCGCGCGGCGCGGCGGAATCGGCGCTGGTCGACGAACAGATCGCGCGCCTGCTGGACACGGCGGGGTTTCTGTGCCAGCCGCTGGCGCTGGCCGGCGGCCAGATCGGCGTGCTGGTGGCGGGCGACGCCGCGCCGGGGCTTTCCGCGTCGCCGCTGTGGCGCTTCATGCTCGCCGAGTGCGCCGATGCGCTCAATCCGCGCTATGCGATTTCGTCCGCCGCCGTTCCGGCTGCGGACGAGACCGCACCCGCAACGGCGCCCCGCGCGGTGGTCGCCGACGACATTCCGCGCGACCGCGTGCGGCGCGCCATCCATGAGGTGGCGAATCCGCTCACCATCATGCGCAACTACGTCAACCTGCTGTCCGAACGGCTCGGCA
>CAZOVQ010000106.1:802-6387 GCA_964583195.1 uncultured Thiobacillus sp. | reverse complement strand
CAAGTTCGGCTTGTCGGTTTGCATCGCGCTCCAGATACTCCAGCAAATTGTCCAGGGTCACTACCGCGATCACCGGAATCGCATACTGATCCCGCACTTCCTGCACGGCCGACGGCGCACCCGTGCCCCGTTCCATCCGATCCAGCGCAATCACGACGCCTGCCGGTTGAGCACCGGCGCTGCGGATCAGTTCCACCGATTCGCGCACCGACGTGCCGGCCGAAATCACGTCGTCGACGATCAGCACCCGGCCTTCGAGTTTTGCCCCAACGACCGTTCCACCTTCGCCGTGATCCTTGGCTTCCTTGCGGTTGAAGGCAAACGGCACGTTGCGGCCCATGCCCGCCAGCGCAACGGCAATGGACGCTGCCAGCGGAATGCCCTTGTATGCAGGCCCGAACAGCACGTCGAATTCGATGCCCGAATCGAGAATCGCTTTCGCGTAGAATTCGCCGAGCCGTTTCAGCTTGTCGCCGTCGTTGAACAGACCGGCGTTGAAGAAATACGGGCTCATGCGCCCCGCCTTGGTCTTGAATTCGCCGAAGCACAACACGTTCGACGTTACGGCAAATTCCACAAAATCGGCTCTGTAATCGGACATTTGTTCACGTTTCTTTAATAGCGGTTCTGAACAAAACACTCGCGATGCGCATTATATCGGCCAACCTCAACGGCATCCGTTCCGCCGCCACCAAGGGGTTCTTCGACTGGCTGCCCACACAGCAGGCCGATTTCGTCTGCGTGCAGGAACTGAAAGCCCAGGATGCAGACATGCGCCCCGAATTTCGCGCCTGCGACGGCCTGACCGGCCACTTCCACTACGCCGGGAAGAAGGGCTATTCCGGCGTTGGCCTCTACACCCGCCACGCGCCGGATGAGGTGGTGGTTGGCCTCGGTAACGCCGAATTCGACGCCGATGGCCGCTACGTCGAAGTCCGCCGCGGCAACCTGTCGGTGATTTCGCTCTACCAGCCCTCCGGCTCGTCGAGTCCCGAACGGCAGCAAGCCAAGTTCCGCTTCATGGAAGCCTTCTATCCGCACCTCGAAGCGCTGATGAAAACGGGACGCGAGATCGTCGTCTGCGGCGACTGGAACATCGCCCATCGCGAAATCGACCTGAAGAACTGGAAATCCAACCGGAAGAACTCGGGCTTCCTGCCCGAGGAACGCGCCTGGATGACGCGGCTGTTCGACGAACTCGGCTGGGTCGACGTCTACCGCAGCCTCTACCCCGAGCAGACCGGCGAGGCCTACACCTGGTGGAGCAACCGCGGCCAGGCCTGGGCGAAGAACGTCGGTTGGCGCATCGATTATCAGATCGCCACGCCCGGTATCGCGAAAACCGCCATCGCGGCGCGTGTCTACAAGGAACGCCGCTTTTCCGACCACGCGCCGCTCATCATCGATTACGGCTACCCGCCCTGAGGCGCAGCGTCGGTTTCAGGCAGCGAGCGCTGCGGCGATGCGGCCGAGTTCGCCGCTGTCCACGCGCAGCGCGCCGATCCCGGCCTTGATCTGTGCCATGCGGCTGTGCAGCGTGCCCATGTTTTCGAGGATGCGCTGCAGACTGGCGAGCCGGCCGTCCAGGTACTGCTTGTGTTCGCGGATGCGCGTCATCACCGGGTCCAGCGCGATGCGCAGCCAGCGCTCGGCGTCCTGGCGCGCCAGATCGAAGGCTTTCTTCGCTTCCTCGGCGAGACTGGTGTAGAAGCGGCGGATCATGAAGCGCTTTTCCAGCAGCAGATTGGCCGGATCGCTGCAGAATTCCTCGGTCTCGCGCACTAGAGACTCGAGCCGGTTGCGGTAGGCGGAAAGATCCAGGCGCGGCACCTGCATCTTCGGCAGGCGGTGCAGGCGATGAAAGCGCAGATAAGCCTGATCGAGTGCTTCCAGCATGTTGTCGGCGAGCCGGCTCGCCTGCTGCAGGCGTTCGCTCATGCGTTCGGATATCTGGCGGATGCCGCGGGTCAGGCCACGCGTCGTCCAGCTGTCTTCCATCGCCGCGCGCGCCTCGCCAAGCAGGGCGTCGAGCGTTTCCTGCGACAGGTTGCCGAGCAAATGTTCGCCCTGCGCCTGCAGCATTTTGCGCGTGACACGGAATTGGGCGGCCATGGCGTCGTAGCTTTCCTTTTCCCTCTGCAGCGCGGCGCGCGTCTGTTCGATGAGCTCGCGGTTCCTGCCCGACAGGCGGGTAAGCTCGATCAGTTCGTCGCTGCTGCGCCGGATGCGTGCGGCCAGGTCGGCTCGACTCTCGTCGAGCATGGCGTCGACCTCGCGGGCCACGGCCTGGTGCAGCATGTCGCGCCGCGCCGGAATCACCTGGTGCGCCAGCAGGTATTCGAGCGATTCGATGCCGGAGCGCACGCGCAAGTCGGCGTCACCGCGAATCTTTGCCGCCAGCGCCTTCTGTGCCGACACCGCGAACACACGGCTCCTCGGCAGCTTGAGCACGCGCGCGGTTTCCTCGGCCTGGCGTTCGATGCTGGCCCGTACTTCGGCCTCGCTTTTCAGCTCGTCCCACTGCATGTCGATCTTGTTCAGCACCGCGACGTGGTAGTTGGTGTTCCGGTGCACGTGCTTCTGCCAGATTTCGAGGTCGGAACGCGTCACCCCGGTATCCGTGGCGAGCAGGTAGATCACCGCGTGGGCGTTGGGAATCGCCGACAGCGTGAGTTCCGGTTCGGCCCCCAGCGCGTTGAGGCCGGGCGTATCGAGCACGGCCAGACCGGCCTTCAGAAGCGGATGCGGAAAGTTCACGCGCGCATAGCGCCAGGCCGGCACGTCCACGGTGCCGTCGGCGCGAAGCTGGTGGCGCATGCTCTCGTCCTCGCCGCTCCACAGCCCAAGCTCGATGGCTTCCACTGCCGGCATGGGGCGGGTTTCGGTCAGTTTCCGCAGGCTTTCGGCAAGCTGGCGCGGATCGCCGGGATCGAGCATGATTTTCACCCATTCGACGGGCATGTGCCTGAGCTGCGCCAGGGATTCGCCACGCTTGCGCGTTTCGATCGGCAACAGGGTGAGCGCTGGCGGTTCATCCGCGTCGCTGTAGAGTTCGGTGGGACACATCGTGGTGCGCCCCGCGTCCGATGGCAGCAGGCGCTGGCCGTGGTCGGCGAAGAACAGGGCGTTGATGAGCTCGGTCTTGCCACGCGAAAACTCGGCGACGAAGGCAACGGTCATTCTGTCATGGCGCAGACTGTCCGCGAGATCGGCCAGGCGCAGGGTGCGCGCCGCGTCGATGCCGTGCTGGCGGTCCAGCCAGTCGGCGAAACCGGTAATGGCCGAAGCCAGGCGCAGGCGGCGTTCGCTGAAGCCGGCGACTTCCTGTTCCAGATGTACGCTCATGAATTTACTGTTCGTTTTCGAGTTCGAGCCAAGGGCGCTCCACCCCGCGCACCGCCACGGTCTTCTGCCGCGAGGTTTCGCCACGCACCAGGGTCACCGAGGCCTTCGGCACCCCCAGACGCGCGGCCAGCCAGGCGAGCAACTGCGCATTCGCCTTGTTATCGACCGGCGGCGCGGCAATCTTGAGTTTCAGACGGCCGCCATGTTCGCCGGCGGCCTCTGTGCTTCGGGCCCCCGGCTGGACGTGCAGGTCGAGCTGCCAGGCGTCGCCGTCGCGGCGCGCCCAGACGGGAATCCGCTCGCGCTCAGAGGCTGCCAAGCAGGGCGCGCTCCAGCGCCATCACCGGCACCATCAGCAGCAACTGACACAGGATGAACAGCACGATGGGCGAAAGATCGACGTTGGCGATGAGTGGAACGAATCGCCGGATCGGCCGCAGGAAGGGCTCGGACAGGGTCTGCACCACCGGCATCAGCGGGGTGTGCGGATTGACCCAGGAGAGCACTGCGCTCACCAGCGTGATGCCGATGACGAGATAGATCGTCAGCGTCAGCAGCCGCAGCAGGGCGAGTCCCAGCAACACCGGCCACACGCCCGCACCCGCCAGTGCGAAGGGAAAGCCGTCGAGCCAGTAGCCGGAGACGGCGACGACGAATTCGACCAGAAAGGCCAGCACCAGACAGGCCCAGTCCAGCCCGCCAAACCCCGGAACCACCCGGCGCAGCGGCTTCACCGCGAAATCGGTGAGCGCGACGACGAACTGCGCGAAGGGATTGCGGAAAGGCACACGAAAAAGCTGCATCATGAAACGCAGCAGGACCGCGATGACAAACAGGTTGCCGAGCGTCTGGATAAGAAAGTGGAGAGCGTTGCCGATCATGCGAGCCGCCCCAGTTCGTCGCCGAGTTCAGCGCTGCGGCGGCTGGCAGCGGCTACGGCGGCATCGAATGCAGCCTTCACGCCGGCCGCCTCCAGCGCCGCGATACCGCGTTCCGTAGTGCCACCTTTCGAGGTGACGCGCTGACGCAGGTGCGCCGGCTCCTCGCCCGATTCGAGCGCCAACCTGGCGGCACCGAAGAAGGTCTGCAAGGCGAGCTGCCGCGCAACCTGCGGCACCAGCCCCTGCGCCACGGCGGCGGCTTCGAGCGATTCGATGCAGTGGAACACGTAAGCCGGGCCGCTGCCCGACACCGCCGTCACGGCATCGAGTTGAGTCTCGTCGTCCACCCAGACTACGCCGCCGACCGCGCGCAGCACGGCTTCGGCATCCGAGCGCGCGTCGGCAGTCAGCCCGGGAGCGGCGTAGAGGCCGGAAATGCCGGCCCGCACCAGGGCAGGCGTGTTCGGCATCGCCCGCACGATGCGCGCGTGCCCGCCGAGCCAGCGGGAAAGATCGGCCACCCGCACGCCGGCAGCAATCGACAGCACCATCTGCCCGGCCATGCGTTGCGACAGCGCCGCCGCCACTTCGGGCAGCGACTGGGGTTTCACTGCCAGGACGATGAGGCCGTGCAGCCGGGCTGCGGCCAGATCGGCCTGGGTCACCACACCGAAACGCGCAGCCAGCGCGGCACGTGCATCGGCGTTGATTTCCACCACCTCGATGCCGGTGGGGTCGGCGCCGCTGGCTACAAGTCCGCCGACGATGGCTGCGGCCATGTTGCCGCCGCCGATGAAGCTCACTTTATGCATGACCGGGTCCTTGATCCAAATAACGCAGTACCGACGCGCACGATGGTCGCGCCTTCGAGAATCGCCGCTTCGAGGTCGGCCGACATGCCCATCGACAGCGTGTCGAGCGCGCGCCCTTGCGCGACGAGATCGTCGGACAGTTCGCGCACCCTGCGGAATGCAGCCCGCTGCACGGCAGGATCGCCGCCAGGCGCGGGAATCGCCATCAAGCCGCGCAACCTCAGACCAGGCAATCCGGCCACTGCGGCGGCCAGCGCCGGCAGCCCGGCCGGCGTCACCCCGGCCTTGCCCGCCTCCCCGCTCACGTTCACTTCAATGCAGACCTGTAGCGGCGGCAGGTCGAGCGGACGCTGCGCCGACAGGCGTTCGGCAATCTTCAGCCGGTCGACACCGTGCGCCCAGGCGAAATTTTCCGCGACCGGACGGGTCTTGTTGCCCTGGATCGGCCCGATGAAATGCCATTCGAGCGGCAGATCAGCCAGGGCCGCCTTCTTTTCCAGCGCCTCCTGCACGTAATTCTCGCCGAAGGCCCGTTGGCCGCAGGCGG
>CAZOVQ010000106.1:0-784 GCA_964583195.1 uncultured Thiobacillus sp. | reverse complement strand
CGTGCACTGCGGCGGCATCGAAGGTCTTGCTCACCGCGAGCAGCGTCACCCCGGCCGGGAAGCGCCCGGCCCTGCCGGCAGCGGCGTCGATGCGCGCGCGCACCGACCGCAGCCGCGCACACGGCAGGCTGATCGACGCCTCAAGTTCGCGGGTTTTCAGACCGTTATCCATGGCGGTTATTATCTTCCAAAACCCACACCGACGAGGCCCGCGTGGATATTTCCGAACTGCTCGCATTTGCCGTCAAGAACAAGGCATCCGATTTGCATCTGTCGTCGAGCCTGCCGCCGATGATCCGGGTGAACGGCGACATCCGCCGCATCAACCTGCCGCCGATGGACCACAAGGACGTGCACCGCATGGTGTACGACATCATGAACGACAGTCAGCGCAAGGTGTACGAAGAAACGCTGGAGATCGACTTCTCGTTCGAGATTCCCTCGCTGGCGCGCTTCCGCGTCAACGCCTTCAACCAGCAGTACGGCGCCGGCGCGGTGTTCCGGACGATTCCCTCCAAGGTGCTGACGCTGGAGGAACTCAATGCCCCGCCCATCTTCAAGGAAATCTCCGACCAGCCGCGCGGCATCGTGCTCGTCACCGGCCCCACCGGCTCGGGCAAGTCGACCACGCTGGCGTCGATGATGGACTACATCAACGAGAACCAGTATTCGCACATCCTTACCGTCGAAGACCCGATCGAATTCGTGCACCAGTCGAAAAAGTGCCTCATCAACCAGCGCGAAGTCGGCCCGCACACGCTGTCGTTCAACAACGCGTTGCGTT
>CAZOVQ010000105.1:0-6489 GCA_964583195.1 uncultured Thiobacillus sp. | reverse complement strand
GCTTCGCGCAGCGCATCCAGCCGCGTAGTGCCGCCCGCTACACCTCGGCACTGAAGCGCTTTTATCGTTTCTTGCTGCGCGAGCGACTGATTGCAAACGATCCCACGCGCAATCTCGATCGTCCCAGGGTGCCGCGCGCCCTGCCCAAGACCCTGAGTGAGGCGGATATCGGGCAACTGCTCGCTGCGACTGGCGACGACACGCCGGCCGGCCTGCGCGACCGTGCCATGCTGGAAACGCTGTACGCCACCGGGCTGCGCGTCTCGGAACTGGTCGGCCTGAAACGCTCAGCACTCAACCTTGGCGATGGCGTCCTGCGCGTGGTGGCAGGCAAGGGCAACAAGGACAGGCTGGTGCCACTGGGCGAGGAAGCTGTGCATTGGCTGGGTCGCTATCTCGCCGAGGCGCAGCCGTTGCTGCTGGGGGCGAAGCGCAGCGATGTGGTGTTCGTCACGGCGCGCGGGGCGGGCATGACGCGGCAGGCGTTCTGGTACCTCATCAAGCGGCGCGCGCGCGCGGCCGGCATCGACAAGGCGATTTCGCCGCACGCGCTGCGTCACGCCTTTGCCACCCATTTGCTCAACCACGGCGCCGACCTGCGCGTGGTGCAGATGCTGCTCGGTCACAGCGATATTTCGACCACGCAGATTTATACCCATGTCGCGCGCGAAAGGCTGAAGCGCCTGCACGCGCAACACCACCCCCGGGGCTGAGCGCCCGTACACCGCCCCAGGTTCATCTCGATCGACGTGCCCTCGTCGTCGCGACGGCGAGGGCTGCGGTTCGCCGCGCACAGCCGGCGCGCGCATGCGTGCCCCGACCTGTACGCACACGCATGCGGCGGCGGGTTAGCTGCGCGTTCCATGTCGCGCGAGGTAGAACCATTCCTGTCCCGGCTGTGCATCGGGATTCGGAAAGACCACGTAGCCGTCGCAATCGGCGACGACAGGACTGCCGTCGCGGCGCACACCGACAGGCTCGCCAGCCCGCACTGGGTCGAAGCTGTTCCAGAACCGGCAGAAGACATCGCCCGGATCGTCCCGGTCGATCACACGATAAAGACGCAAGGTTTCGATACCGGCAGCCGGTTCGGGGGGGGGCTCGCCGCTCAGGCCCAGATGTGCGAGTGCGTTGCGGATCGCCCGGTAGGCGACTTCGGGCGCTGCGGGGCTTTCGTGCTGGCCGCATTCGAGCGTGAGCGCGATGCCGCCATGCGCGCGCATGTATTCGGTGGTGCCGACGCCGTACCGGGCGTCTGCACCACCGGACGCATCCCCGGCCATACGCCGACGCGCTACGCCGGCGGCATAGGTGTCGAGCCAGCCGTCGACGAACCGGCGTACGCCCAGCCGACTCGCCAGTGCGATTTCTTCGGCGGCGCGCGCGAACGGCTCCAGCAATCCGCTGTTGTTCTCCGGCCCCAGCATGACGAACGGCTCGCCTTCGGTGTGGAAGGAATGCAGGTCGAGCAGGACGTCGTGACGTTCAAGCAGCGGACAAAGGCGGTTGGCGACGTGATCCTCGAATTCAACGGGCGACACGGCAGGCGCAAGATTGCGGTTGAGATTGCGCTCGCCGTTACGTCGATGATGCATGTAGGCAAGCGGATTGGCTATCGGGACGAAGCTCACAGAGCCGGCACTGATGGGGAGCGCGCCGGATTCGATCTCCATGACGGTGCGGTGGATCGCACGCGTGCCGCAGGTTTCGTTGCCATGTACCGCGCCCAGCACGAGCAGACACGGCCCGGGCGACAGGCTGTCGAAAACGATGGACTGGAAAGGCGGTATCTGGGGCTCGTTCATACGGCCGCAGCCTTCAAAAGCAGGGAGATGCCCGATACCAGCAACAGTACTCCGACCAATCGGGTCATCTGCGCTGGGCTCAAACCGACATGCAGCCGGCCGCCCAGATACAGGCCGCCCAGCACGATAGGCAGCGCCATGAAAAAGGCCAGCCAGCCTTCACGCGATGTCAGAAGTCCCGCCGCCAGAAAACTGGCGATGCGGGTGAGTCCTTCGACGAAAAACAGCGCGGACAGGGTTGCGCGCAACGCCCCCTTGTCGTGGATGCGGTGCGTGAGATAGATGACGTAAGGCGGGCCGCCGGTGCCGAACAGACCGCCGACGGTTCCGCCAGTCAATGACGCCAGTGGCGCCCAGCCGCGCGAGACCGGTTTGTCGCCCCGTATCCCGAGGATGCTGCGCAGCGCGAATACGAACACGAACGCCGCCAGCGCGGTCAGCATCGGCTGGGTCGGCAGACGCAGCAGCAGATGTGTGCCCAGCACCACGCCGACGATGCTGAAAGGGATCAGCACGCCGATTTCGTTCCATTTCACCTGCCGGAAGCTGAAGCCGCCGACCACGATGGACGCGGTGAAGTCCAGCAGCAGAACCAGCGGCACCACCGATTGCAGGGGCAGAAACAGGGCCAGCAGCGGTACCGCGATCAGGCCGGAGCCGAAACCGGTGGCGCCGCGTATCGCATACGCCGCCAGCAGGATGGCGGCGGCCATCAGCCCGGTTGTCACGCGCGACTGCCGCGCTCGATGGCGATCCCGAGTTCCTTGATGCCCGGCACGATGGCGAATTTGGTCACCGATACCTTCACCCAGGGCGCACCGAATTCGTCGCGCACGATCGCCGCCACGTGCTCGGCGACCGATTCGACCAGGGTAATGGGTTGCGGAGTGTTGTGCAGATAGTCCTTCACCCGCATCGCCACGGCGCCGTAGTCGATGGTGTCGGCGACATCGTCGCTGCTGCCCGCCTTGCTGTGCGGCAGGCCGATTTCCAGGTCGAGACGCACCGGCTGCGGTACTTTGCGTTCCCACTCGTATATGCCGATAATCAGTTCGAGACGAAAGTCCCGCAAGAACAGGGTATCCATTGCATCGTGCCCATCGGGGCTCGCCGAAACCTGCCATTCTACCGCCTATGTCCACACTGTTCTTCGCTGCTGCCGCCTATCTGCTCGGCTCGCTGTCTTTCGCCGTCATCGTCAGTCGGCTGATGCGCCTCCCCGATCCGCGCAGCTTCGGCTCCGGCAATCCAGGCGCGACCAATGTACTGCGCACCGGGCGCAAATCCGCGGCAGGGCTGACTTTGCTGGGCGACGCGGCCAAAGGCTGGCTCGCGGTCGCCGGCGCGCGCGCGCTGGGCGCGGACGAGATCACCGTGCTGCTGGCCGCGATAGCCGTGTTCATCGGCCACCTGTTTCCGCTGTTCTTCCGCTTTCAGGGCGGTAAGGGCGTGGCCACCGCGCTGGGCGTGCTGCTCGGTCTGTCTCCCTGGCTGGGTCTGGCCGCCTTCGCCACCTGGCTGGCGACAGCCATGCTGTCTCGCATCTCCTCGCTCGCCGCCCTCGTCACCGCCGCGCTGGTGCCGGTATACACTGCGCTGCTGCGGGGCTGGGGCGACACCGCGATGACCGTGCTGGCGCTCTCACTGCTCTTGGTCTACCGTCACAAGGACAATCTCATCAAACTGGCGAGCGGCGAAGAAGGACGCATCGGCCAGAAATCCTGATTTCGCGCATCCCGGCATCAAATCCCATGGCGCTCTTCGAAAAATCCATCGCCTACGCAAAGGACAGCCTCGCGGAAGTGTCGCGCGAGGCTATCGATCATGCCGGCGAGCGCCTGTCGGACGTGGTGAAGGAAGGCGTTTCGCAGGCCGGCAGCGAACTCAAGGACGTGATCGTCGAGGCGGGCCGCGAAATCGACGCCAAGCTCGACAAGATTTCGAATGAACTGCACGAACAGCGCCAGTTCACCAAGGACGATGTGCGCGAACTCGTCGACTATGCCGGCGAGCGGCTCGCCACGCTCATGGACGAACGCATCGTCCGCGCCAAGCTCGAGATTTCCGCGCTGGTACATGACAAGGTCGAATATTTCAAACACGAGATCGACACTTTCTTCATCGAACGTCAACGCGACCTTGCGCGCGAGCGGCGCCGTCTCGTCATCAACGTCGCCATCGCCGTACTAGCCTCGCTGTCGCTGGGCTTCGTTTCCTGGCTGTACCACCAGTATCTTGGCGGCAGATTCGACGTGTTCACGGCTTTCCGCATCGTTTTCGCCTCGTTGGCGGGGGGCTACGCGGCCTGGCTCGCGGTCAAGCTGCTGCGGCGCTGGCTGTCGATGTCGGAACACAGGAAGGACACGCTTTTCCTCGTCAGCCGCTACTGGGGGGTGCTGCGCCCGGAAAGCGTCTTCGGCACACTCATCCTCGTTTGCCTGATGGCGGTACTGGTCGGTTTCCTGATGTTTCCCGACCAGGTCGCACGCCTGACCGGCAGCGAAGCCTGGCTCGCAGCCCTGCGTCAGGCCTTTCCCTTCCTGCGGCCCTGATCAGACAGCTTCGAGCGTGGCCAGCGCCCAGCGCGGCTTGACCGCGAACGACAGATCGTGGCGCGCGTGCGCGAGACGCTGCGCGCCGGCATACGCAATCATCGCGCCGTTGTCGGTGCAGAACTCCAGCGCCGGATAGAACACCGCGATGTCGCGCCGCGCCGCCTCGGCGCTGAGTTGCGCGCGTAGGCGCCGGTTCGCGCCGACGCCGCCGGCAACCACCAGCCTGTCGCTGTCGACCCGTTTGCAGGCCGCGAGGCTCTTGCCGACCAGCACGTCCACCGCCGCCGCCTGGAATGCGGCGGCGATGTCGGGCGCAGCGTTGGCGCCTGCCTTACCGACCAGGGTGCGCACCGCCGTCTTCAGGCCGGAAAAACTGAAGTCGAGATCGCCCGAATGCAGCAGCGGACGCGGCAGCTCGAAACGCGCCGCATCGCCCGCCTCGGCGAGCTTCGCCAGCGCCGGCCCGCCGGGGTAGCCCAGCTCCAGCAGCTGCGCGGTCTTGTCGAAAGCCTCGCCCGCCGCGTCGTCGAGCGTCTCGCCCAGCAGGGCATAACGGCCAACCCCCGCCACGTGCATCAATTGCGTGTGGCCGCCCGACACCAGCAGGGCGACAAACGGAAACGCGGGCGGCGTATCCGAGATCAGCGGCGAGAGCATGTGTCCTTCCAGATGGTGCACGCCGAGTGCCGGAATCCCCAGCGCATAGGCCAGTGCGCTGGCCATGCCCGCCCCCGTCAGCAGGGCGCCGGCCAGCCCCGGCCCCTGCGTATAGGCGACGCCGTCGAGATTTGCAAGCGAGCGCCCGCTTTCTGAAAATACCTTGCGTGTCAGGGGGAGCAGACGCCGGATGTGGTCGCGCGACGCCAGTTCCGGTACCACGCCCCCGTATGCGTTGTGCATGGCGACCTGCGAATGCAGGGCGTGCGCAAGCAGACCCGTCTCGCTGTCGTACAGCGCGACGCCGGTTTCGTCGCAGGAGGATTCGACGCCAAGGACGAGCATGCGTTGCCGTTGGGGGGTGGAAAAAAACTGTTGCGCTTGTTATTATTCCCGTTTTTCCCCGATCCAGGAAGCTGACTACACATGCCCCACGTCAAAGTCAAAGAAAACGAGCCGTTCGATGTCGCCCTGCGCCGTTTCAAGCGTTCCATCGAAAAAGTCGGTCTGCTGACCGAGCTGCGCGCCCGTGAGTTCTATGAAAAGCCCACCGCCGAGCGCAAGCGCAAACTCGCCGCCGCGGTCAAGCGCCAGAGCAAGCGCCTGCGCGGCCAACAGCTCCCGCCCAAGATGTATTGATTCCGCGCCTGCGCGGAATCGCCCAACCCGCAGAGTAACGCCATCGTGTCGCTCAAGGACCGCATCACCGACGACATGAAATCCGCCATGCGTGCGAAGGAAACCGCACGCCTCGGCACGATCCGTTTGCTGCTCGCTGCCATCAAGCAGAAGGAAGTAGACGAACGGATTGAGCTTGACGATGCAAACGTCAGCAGCATCGTCGAAAAGCTCATCAAGCAACGCAAGGACTCCATCAGCCAGTTCCAGGCAGCAGGTCGTGACGATCTGGTTACCGCTGAACAAGCCGAGATGTCCGTGTTGCAGGCCTACCTGCCCGAACAACTTTCCGCCGCCGAGGTCGAGGCGGCCGTAGTCGCGGCCATCGCTGAATCCGGCGCCGCCTCGGTGCGGGACATGGGCAAGGTCATGGGGCTGCTGAAATCGCGCCTTGCCGGCCGCGCCGACATGGCGCAGGTGTCGGCCCTGATCAAGACCCGTCTGAACTGACCCCGTCCGCCGCCGGGTTTATCATGCGGCAACCATGATCCCGCGCGATTTCATCGACACCCTGCTCGCGCGCGTCGATATCGTCGACGTGATCGACCGTCGCGTGCCGTTGAAGAAGGCCGGCCAGAACTACCAGGCCTGCTGCCCTTTCCACAGCGAAAAGACCCCCTCGTTCACGGTCAGTCCGAGCAAGCAGTTCTACCACTGTTTCGGCTGCGGCGCGCACGGCACCGCGCTCGGTTTCCTCATGGAATACGAGCACATGAGCTTCCCTGATGCCGTTGCGGCACTGGCGCAGGATGCAGGGCTGGCCATACCGGAATCGGCCCAGACGCCCGAACGCC
>CAZOVQ010000104.1:0-6545 GCA_964583195.1 uncultured Thiobacillus sp. | reverse complement strand
ACTACCACCGCATCCTGACGGCGGAAGCCCACATGAAGCACATCCAGTTCCGCGAAGAAAGCCGCTATCCCGGCTTCTACTACCGCATGGACAAGAACTTTGTCGATGAGGAGAACTGGCACTGCTTCGTCAACTCGGTCTACGACAAGAACTCCAAACAGTGGACCTGCTTCAAGCGCGCCCACGTGGATCTGGTCGACAAGTCCAAGCTGTTCAAGCCTGCTGCACACTGATACGTTAGCGTTGCAGTGAATTCCGGGCGCCTCCATGGCGCCCGGTTTTTTTCCGGTTCTAAAACAGCGTAGCCCACAAGGTTTCAGGTTGTTCAGCATCCAGTCGAAAGCGCGTACCCTAACGCTTTCGTGTGTGTGTTACAGAAGTGGGGTTTGGCCCCGGAAGGTAGTGAGAAATGAACGAAGCCGAATTCAGGGACATGATCGCCGACTCGCCCTTTGCGCAGAGTCCGGTCAAACCCATCATGCTGGCGGAGGATGCGAAGCTGCAATTCCGCTGCCACCGCGACGTCAAATGCTGGAACGCCTGCTGTTCCAACATCGACATCCCGCTCACCCCCTACGACGTGCTGCGTCTGAAGAAGCGTCTCGACCTGCCGTCCGGCGAATTCCTGAAGCAGTATTCCGTGCCCTTCGAAATGGACAAGGACGGCATGCCCGGCATCAAGCTGAAGCCGGTCGAAGGCGGCACCGCCTGCCAGTTCATGAAGCCGGAAGGCTGCGGCGTCTACGAAGATCGCCCGACCGCCTGCCGCTACTACCCGGTCGCGCTTCTGACCATGCGCCGCTCCGACGAATACGTCGACCGTGCCGCCTACGCGATGGTGAAAGAGCCGCACTGTCTCGGTCATTTCGAGGACAAGACGCAGACCATCGAGGAATATCGCCGCGACCAGGGTATCGCAGAATACGACCAGAAAGGACACGCCTGGCGCCAGCTCGTAGTCAAGCGCAAATCGGCCGGCCCCGCCATCGGCAAGCCGACGCCGGTGTCGAACCAGCTCTTTTTCATGGCAAGCTATGACGTCGACCGTTTCCGCGCCTTCGTCATGAGCGAAAGCTTCAACGAAACCTACGACATCCCGGTCGAGCTCATGGCTACGCTCGTGGCAGACGACGAAGCCCTGCTCGACTTCGGCCTCAATTTCCTGCGTCACGCCCTGTTCGGCGAAAAGTGCATCGTTGAACGCCCGGATGCCTACGACAAACGTCTTGCCCGTCGGCGCGCGCTGGCCGAGCAGCAAAAGGAAGCCGAATTCCAGCAGAAAATGGATCTCGAAGACGACAAGTATTCCGGCGAACACTGACCGACAGAGAAACCATGTCCAGCCGACTGTTGACCCTCTGTCTGGCCGCGCTGCTCGCCCATAGCGCCGGCGCGGACTCTCTCTACAAATGCATCGACGCGCGCGGCAAGGTGACCTACTCGAACCTGCCCTGCCACAATGCGCGCGAAGCGCACAAGCTGGCGATCGACCCGGCGCCGCCGCCCGAACGCACGCGCAGCACGAAAAATCCGCAACAAGACGAAACCGCCGCCTCCCGCGCCCCCGCCGCCGAGCCGCGCAAAAAGGCATCGGTCGTGCGCTCCACCAGCCGCTGCGAAAACCTCTCCGAGCGGATCGGCCGCGTGCTTGACAAAATGGACGCCGCGCGTCGCCAGGGCTACACCCTCAAACAGAGGGACGACTGGAACCAGGAAATCAAGGACCTCGAACGCCAGAAACAGCAGGCAGGCTGCTTTTAAGAACTCGCCCGACATGACGACACCCGCCCCTCTCCCCAACCCCGGTGAAGCTACTAGCCAGTCGACCAGGCCCGCAAGCGGGCAAGTCGCTGGTTATCTCCCGCTTGCGGGAGAAGGAGCGAACGTAATGCCCAAGGCGACTTACGACCCCGCGCACCACCTCATCGAAAAAGAGCCGTATTACGAAGCCGTCGGCGACGAAATCCGCCTCTTCGAAGCTGCCTACCGGCAACGCATTCCGGTTCTGCTGAAAGGCCCCACCGGCTGCGGCAAGACGCGCTTCATGGAGCACATGGCGTGGCGTCTGAAGCGTCCGCTCATCACCGTGTCCTGCCACGACGACCTCACTGCGTCCGACCTGGTCGGCCGCTATCTCGTGAAAGGCGGCGAAACCGTCTGGGTCGATGGCCCGCTGACCCGGGCCGTGCGCGCAGGCGGCATCTGCTACCTCGACGAAGTCGTCGAAGCGCGCAAAGACACCATGGTCGTCATCCACCCGCTCGCCGACGACCGGCGCGCCCTGCCCATGGAAAAACTCGGCCAGATCGTCGAAGCCCCGCCCGAATTCTGCCTCGCCATTTCCTACAACCCCGGCTACCAGAGCGTATTGAAGGACCTGAAGCAATCCACCCGGCAACGCTTCGTCGCGCTCGAATTCGACTACCCCGCGCCCGAACTCGAGCGCCGCATCGTCACCAGCGAATCCGGCGTGCCGGACGAGGTGGCCGCCAACCTGGTGCGCTTCGCGCAGATGACGCGCAACCTCAAAGGCAGCGGATTGGAAGAAGGCGCATCCACCCGCCTGCTGGTGCACGCCGGCAAGCTCATCGCCGACGGCGTGAGTCCCGTGTCGGCGTGCAAATCCGCCGTCGCCCAGGCCGTCACCGACGACGCCGACATGCTGAAAGCGATCCAGGAACTCTCCTCGTCGATTTTCTGAGATGGCGCAGGCCCCGCTCGCCGCCGCCGAGATGGAGGCCAGCCTGCATGTCTGGCTGGATACCGAATTCACCTTTTTCAAGGTCGAAGAACTCGCCGCCGAACTCGCTCCGCTGGCGCGCGACGAGCAGGATTTCCTCCTCGGCTGGATTCGCCGCATCGCCTCGACGCATATCACGCTCGCCTGGCAGTTCGGGCGCCGTGCGCCGGCCTTGCTGCCGCGCATGGAGCGTCGTTTGCTCGAGGCCTGGGCGGTGCACACCTGCGATGTGTTCGACCGCACAGGCTTGCAAACCGCGCTGCGTGTACTGGAAGAAGTCGACAGCTTCGACGACCGGCAGCACCGGAACGACGCGGCGGGTGCGCTGTTCGAGGAAATTGCACCGGTGCTTGGCAATTTTGTGTGCGGGCTGTCCGGGCGGCGCTTGCGGCTAGAACAGGGGGATGCGCCCTACACCGACGGCGAACGCATCGTGCTGCCACCGCTGATCGCGGCGCTACCGCTCGAATCCGAAAATTTCCAGCTCGCCAAAAGCATGGTTGCGCTGTTGTGGGCACAGACACGCTTCGGCACGCTGCGCATCGACCTTGCCGGCGTCGCCGCACGCCACGCCGATCCGGCACGCGCGCTGGCGCGTCTGCATGCGCTGGAGACGCTTCGCCTCGGCGCGTGCATCGCACGCGAACTGCCGGGGCTGCACCGCGAGATGCTGCGGCTGCGCGCCACGCTGGACCGGCCACTGCCAGCCGGCTGGGAGGTGCTTGCCACGCAACTCGCAGCGCCGGACGCCGAGCCCGAGACCACGCTCGCACTGCTGGACGCCGCCTGCGCACTCGACGACTGTCCGACCTGGCACGATCAGGGGCAGTTGCGCCCCGAGGCCATCGCCGCCGCACGCGCCGCGCGGCTGGACAAGGAAAAGGCGCGCTTGCGCATCAAACTGGCCGAACTGCTGGAGGAACACACCGCCAGCGCCAGGCCGGAGCAAAACGCGCCCCGTGAATCCGGTATCGAGGCGATACCGGTCGAAGACAACGGCGCGCTCGATTTCGAGATCACGCTCGACGGCGCGCCGATCGCACCGCCCGACGATGTGAAACATCTGCTCACCTCGGTATATCTCGATTTCGGCGAGATTCCGCCGGAATACCTGGTGCCGGCTGGTGCGGGCGAGTATGACCCGAAACAGGTGTTCGACTCGCCCGAGGAAGACGCCGATGCCGTCTGGCAGGGCACGTATCACGAGAAAGGCGCGGAACACTATCCGGAGTGGGATCACGGCCGCCAGCATTACCGCAAGCACTGGTGCACCATGCGCGAAAAGCCGGTGCCGCCGGTGTACGACGATTTCGTGCGCGACACGCTGGCCAGGCATCAGGGCGTGATCAAACACCTGCGCAGGAAATTCGAGGCGCTGCGCGATGAAAACCGCCTCGACAAACGTCAGACCCAGGGCGATGAAATCGACCTCGATGCACTGATCGAGGCGCTCGCCGATGCGCGCGACGGGCGCGAGATGAGTGACCGGCTGTTCCAGCAGATGCACCGTTCGGAACGCAATATCGCCGTCGCATTTCTGGTGGACATGAGCGGCAGCACCAAGGGCTGGATCAACGAGGCCGAGCGCGAGGCGCTGATCCTGTTGTGCGAGGCGGTGGAACTGCTGGGCGACCGCTACGCGATCTACGGGTTTTCCGGCACCACGCGCAAACGCTGCGAGCTGTTCCGCATCAAGACCTTCGACGACGCCTACGACGACGGGGTACGCGCGCGCATTTCCGGCATCCGCCCACAGGAATACACCCGCATGGGGTTTGCGATCCGTCACCTGAGCAAACTCCTGAACCGGGTCGATGCGAAAACCCGCGTGCTGGTGACGCTGTCCGACGGCCGGCCGGATGATTATTTCGACGTCTACCGCGGCGAATACGGCGTCGAGGACACGCGCATGGCACTGCAGGAAGCCAGCCGCACCGGCATCCATCCCTTCTGCATCACGCTCGACCGCGACGCGCGTGACTATCTGCCGCACATGTACGGTGCCGCGCGCTACATCATCCTGGACGACGTGAGACAATTGCCGTTGAAGGTCACCGACATCTACCGCCGCATCACCACATGAGCCTCGCTACGCCTACCCACTCCCTCTCCTGCTTGCGGGAAAGGGCGATCAGGTCATACCCATGTCGATCGACGAATTGAAAGTAGGGTTTTTCTACAGTAACGGCGCCTATGGCCGCACCTGGGGGGTACGCCAGCTTGCCCGGATTACCGCCGACCCAGACTCGGGAACGCCGGTGTACCACTTCAGGGGCGTCGCCGGCACCTGCCGTCGCAAGAATGGCCATTGCGGTCCGGACGATTTCGCGCGGTGGGCCAAATACCAGGTGGCCCTGGTGGAAAACGACTGGAAGCGGATCGGCGGCGATCCGGCGCCCGACTTCGAATCAGCCTAGTCGGCTTCGCCGGCATCCACCGGCCCAGACTCGGCAAGCCGTGCCGCCTGCGTGCCCAAGTAATCCATCACCGCGTAGGTCAGCGCGCGGCATCCCGTACCGTCCAGCGCCGAGATGGCGAATACCGGTCCGGTCCAGCCGTAATCCGCGACAAATTTCGCCACCACCGCCGCGTGCTCGGCCCCGTCCAGCATGTCGAGCTTGTTCAGCACTAGCCAGCGCGGTTTGGCATGGAGTTCCTGATCGTATTTTTTCAGCTCCTCGACGATGGCTCGCGCCTCGCGCACCGGGTCGCCCGCTCCCCAGCGGGGCGAAACATCGACCAGATGCAGCAACAGCCGGGTGCGTTGCAAGTGCCGCAGAAACTGGTGCCCAAGCCCCGCGCCCTCGGCCGCGCCCTCGATCAGGCCGGGAATGTCGGCGATGACGAAGCTGCGTTCGCTATCGACCCGCACCACGCCCAGATTGGGCGCCAGCGTGGTAAACGGATAATCGGCGACCTTGGGACGCGCCGCCGACACGGCCCGGATGAAGGTCGACTTGCCCGCGTTGGGCATGCCGAGCAGGCCCACGTCGGCCAGCACTTTCAGCTCCATCGCCAGCTCGAACGCCTCGCCCGGTTCGCCCAGCGTGTGCTGGCGCGGGGCGCGGTTGATGCTGGACTTGAAATGGATATTGCCGAGTCCGCCCTTGCCGCCGCGTGCCAGGCAGACCTGCTGACCGTTCGCGGCCAGGTCGGCGACCACCTCGCCGCTGTCGATGTCGGTGAACACCGTGCCGACCGGCACGCGCAGGGTCAGGTCCTCTCCGCCCTTGCCGTAGCATTGCGCGCCACGCCCGTTCTCACCCTTTTGCGCCTTGAATATCCGGGTGTAGCGATATTCGACCAGGGTGTTGATGTTGCAGTCGGCCACCGCGTATATGCTGCCGCCCCGGCCGCCGTCGCCACCATCCGGACCGCCCTTGGGGATGTATTTCTCGCGGCGGAACGAAGCGCTGCCGTCGCCGCCCTTGCCGGCGATGACCTGGATTCTGGCTTCGTCGATGAATTTCATGGTCTGGTCCGAAAACAAAAAAGCCCCATCCGGGGGACAGGGCTTTTTGCGGAGAAAGGGAAGCTCAGGCCGCGACGGGCTCGATGCGTACCACTTTGCGACGGGCAGCACCCTTGATCTCGAACCTGACGGTGCCGTCGGTCTTGGCGAACAGGGTGTGATCCTTGCCGATCCCGACGTTGTCGCCCGGATGGAACTGGGTGCCGCGCTGACGCACGAGGATGTTGCCCGCAGCGACCAACTGACCGCCGTAACGCTTCACGCCCAGGCGCTTCGACTCCGAATCGCGACCGTTACGGGAACTGCCGCCTGCTTTCTTGTGTGCCATGGTGT
>CAZOVQ010000103.1:0-6556 GCA_964583195.1 uncultured Thiobacillus sp. | reverse complement strand
GCGTGGCGACGTCGAAGCCGTGAAGCAATTACTCAAGGCCGGTGCCAATCCCAACATCGGCGACTATTGGCGCGACACGCCGCTGGTCGAAGCAGTGCGGCAGGAAAACCTCGAACTCGCGCAGATCCTGCTCGACGCAGCCGCGTTGCCGGACGCCAAGGGGCGCGGCTACACGCCGCTGGGTCTGGCCGCGAAAAACGGCAACGTGCGCCTGGTTGAAATGCTGTTGCGCGCCGGGGCCAACCCCGACCGCAAGAGCGACGATGGCGACACGCCGTCACACGCTGCTGCGCGCATGGGTAAGCCCGAGGTCATTGCCGCACTCGCGAAGGGTCATCCCGACTGGCGTCTTTATGACCGCGAGGGTTTGTCGCCGCTGGCTGTTGCCGCCGCCAACGGTCAGTACGCCGCCGCCGAAGCCCTGGTGCGTGCCGGCGCGCCGCTGGAATGGGGCGACAAAAAATTCCGCCCGCCGCTGTGGTGGGCCTTCTCGGTCGCCGACCTCGATATGGCCCGCCTGCTTGTCAGGCTTGGCGCAGCACCGGGACAATTGCCCGTGGGAGCCCTGTAATGAACCGCCATGCAATCGTCTTCTGTATGGGTGTGGTGCTTGCCGCGACGCCCGTCTGGGCCGCGAGCGAAAGCCGCGAAAAACAGATGCTGCACCGGGTGCAGCAGCAGATGCAACGGGCGGAGCAGGCGCGCGCGCAGGCCGAACAGGAAAAGGCCACGGCGCTGGCCGATCGGGACAAGCTCGAACGCGAGCTCGAGCAGGCAAAGTCGACCGCAAGGAAACTGTCGGCCGAGCGTGCCGCGCGCAAGCGCGCCGAGCGCGAAAGTGAAGCGCGGAAAAACGAAGTCGAAGCCTTGCAAGCGCGTCTCGCCGAAAGCGAAGCAAAACTTGTGGAGACGCAGGCAAGACTCCAGGCGACCGCGCAGACGCTGACGCAAACCGAAGCCGCGAAGAAACAGGGGGAATCGCAGCTCGCCGGAACGCGCCAGACACTGGAGCAGTGCCGCGTCCACAACGTCGGGCTTTACGAACTGTCGCGCGAGCTGATGGCGAAATACCGCGACAAGAGCTGCCAGGACGCTCTGGCGCAGGCCGAGCCCTTCACCGGCATCAGGCGGGTCGAAGTGGAAAACCTGATGCAGACCTGGCGCGACCGGGCCGACCGGGAGCGCCTGTCGGGCGCCGCGGCGCGCTGAAGCGCACGGTCCCTGGCTTGCATTCCTGAAACACGCGTCTTCGCGTCGTCCCGCGGCAGCGAAACCGGCTCAGATGCTCGACTCCAGTTGCTTGGCGATGCGGGCGCGCAGCGCCTCGTGTTCGGCCTGGCTGTCGCCGCCGCCATAGACGAGCGCGCCGGAAGTGTAGGTGCTGCCGAAGGTTTCGGCGGCGATGTAAACCTGCGAAACGGCGTCGGCAAAGCGTGCGGCGTCCAGGGTGGCGAGCGGGTGCAGGTAGGCGCTCCAGACGATTCCCCGGGCGAGCGCGTAGCGGGCGTCCAGCACCGCGTCGAAATTGGCTTGCAGCATGCGTTCCAGGGTGGCGCGTTCAAGTGCGTCGGCGCGCGCCACGGGCGTCATCACCCGCATCCGGCCGGCGCGCTCGTCGGCCACCAGCACCAGCGTGCGCGACTCCACGGTGAACTGCGCAGTGTTCGCCTCCACGCGCGCTTCAGGGTCGATCTTGCGCACCAGTTCCGCAAGCGTGGCGAATTGCATGGGCGCAGCGGCGATTGCCGCGGGTGGCGCGCTGTCGTCCTGGCTTTCGGCGCAGGCGGTGTTGAGGCTGGCAGCAATGAGCGCGGCGGTGAGCAGGGTGCGGTACATGCGAGGTCTCTCCGTCTGGGGTTTGAATGAAGGCCGGGTCTGGCGAATCATACGCCCAAGTACGAACGTCATCGCACCCCTTTCGTGATTCAGCCCCGCACCTTGCGATACGCTTGCAGCAGGCGCTGGTGGCTTGTGTTGCCTTCGAAATTGCTGCCCAGCGCCTGGGTGCGCGCTTCCTTCAGTGTGTTGCCGGCCGACATGCCGTTGCTGACGTAGAGATTGCCGATGAGGTTGACCGGGAAATACACGCTCGCGCCGTCGCGCACCCGCTGGTAGGGAATGGCGCAGATACCGCGTGCAGCGTTGCCGGAATTGATGTCGATGAGCTGGTCGGCACGCACGCGACCGTCGGGGTTGTAGTGTGCGTGCAGTTCGGGCGTGAGCAGGCCATCCGGACAGGCGTTGCCGTCCACGTCGAACCAGCGCTCGTCGGGGTGGTGGACGTAATGGCGGTGGGCGAGTGTCTCGCCCAGATAGAAGTGGGTCCAGAAATAATTGGTGGAAAGCCGCTCGAAGTATTCGCCCAGCGCGCTTGCCCGTGCGGCGAGTTCCGAGCCGCCCTTGCCATTGGTGAAGAGGAGGGGGCAGTCGCGGTCGCGGATGTGCACCGACCACACGCCTTCCACGGGATTGAGCCAGGAGCGTTCCTCGATATGAAAGCCCAGTGCCAGCAGCTTTGATTGCAGGGTGACGATGGAGGCTTCGAGCGAAGCGTCCTTGCCGGGGATGAAGTGTTCGCTGACGGACATGGCGAGTGTCGGGGGACGAAGAACCGAAAAGCATACGCGACGAGAATGACGCCGCGTAGAATCGAGGCATGAAACGATACATACTGTCCTGCTTCGCCTGCGCCGTGCTCGCCGCTGTGTCCGGCGCGGTGCGGGCGGAGGCGCAGACTTTCGGATTGGACGGCCGCGCCGCGCCGCGGGCCGACCGCATCGTCCAGGCGCGCGCGCTGGAACGGCGCGACGATTGGCCGGGCTTGCTCGTGCTGGGGCGGGACTGGGCGCGGGCCGAGCCGGACAATTCGCTTGCCTGGTTCATCCAGGGGCGTGCGCTGGCGGCCCTGGGGCGCCATGCCGAGGCCATCGCGGCCTACGAAAACAACCTGCGTCTGGCGCCGGGCGACGTGCTGGCGCGCAACAACCTCGGCAACGCCTGGCGTGACAGCAGCCATCCGCGTGAAGCGATGCGGGCCTATCGCGCGGCGGTGGAGGCCGACCCCGATTATCTCCAGGCCTGGCGTAATCTTGGATTGAGTTTCTACCTTGCGAAAGGGCAGGCGGGCGTGGCGCGCGCACTGGAGCGCTTGCGCGCGACCGACCCGGCGCTGGCCGAGCTGTGGCAGCGGCTGGCGGTGGAATATTCGGCGACCCGCGATGCGCGCACGGCGGAAGCGGCGACGCGCGCCTTGCGCGGCCTGTCGGCGGCGCGGCGCGCGCGCCTGCTGGACATACTTTTCGACGAGGTTTGAAAGCATGCGCGAAACCGCCGTCGCTTCGCGCGACAATCCCATTTTCAGACGGCTGAAAAAACTGGCCGCGTCGGCGCGCGCGCGGCGCGAGGCGTGCGCCACGCTGCTCGATGGCGAACATCTCCTGGCGGCGTATCTGGACGCGGGCGGCCAGCCCCGCACCCTGGTGCGGGCGGTGTCATTCGCTGCGGCAAAGCTCGCACCGTTCAGCGTGCGCTGCACGCAGGCCAGGCTGCTGCTACTGCCCGACGCGCTGGTTGCGGAGCTTACGCCCGTGGCCACGCCGGGCGGCCTCATCGCCGAGGCGGACTGGCTGTCGCCGCCGGTGCCGGAAGGGGTGCCGCTGGTGGTGGCGCTGGAGGACGTGCGCGACCCCGGCAACGTCGGCGCGATGCTGCGCACCGCCGCCGCGGCCGGCGCAACCGGCGCGGTGTTGTCGAAGGGCTGCCACGATCCCTGGTCGCCCAAGGCCCTGCGTGGCGGGCAGGGCGCGCAGTTCGTGCTGCCTGTCGAAACCGGTGTGGATTTGCCGGACTGGCTTCGTCGCTTCGAAGGCGACAGTCTCGCGCTGGCCCTGGGCGGAGACGGCAGCCTCTACGGACAGGTGCTGACCGGGCCGCTGGCCCTGGTCGTCGGCAACGAGGGCGCGGGGTTGTCGGCCACGGCGTGCGCGGCAGCCAGGGCGCGGGTGAGGATTCCGATGCGGGGCAAGGTGGAGTCGCTGAATGCCGCGGCGGCGCTCGCCGTCGCGCTGTTCGAGGCGGCGCGGCAGCGCGCCGGCGCTGAGGATTTTTACAGCGCGCGCTCGCCCTGACGGCGGTCGATCTGGACGCGCAGGCAATTGTCGCGCGCGAAGCCCATTACGTAGGCGTAGGCGGTGGGGTCGGTTGTCTCTAGCCAGCGCGCGACCACGAGACAGCGCGCGCCGTCGAGCACGCAGGGCTGCACCGCGGCGGAGTAGCGCAGACGGCGATCGACCATGAAGCTTGCCAGGGTGGACGACAGCCGCTCAATCCAGTCCGATGGTCGGAGCGGTTTGCCGTTTTCCATGACGCCGGTGATGACCAGATCGTTTTGCGACATGCGGGTTCTCCCTCGAAGAAAACATCGATTCATTCGGTGTTTCGCCGGCAAACCGTGAAACGGTATGCCGCGCAACGACGCAGGGGTCATGGCGCGTTGACCGGGTGCCTGCCATAGCGGTGCAGGGCGGCCTTTACTTGAGCGACTGCCGCAGCCGGGCGGCGATTTCCTCGACCGACAGACGGGTCGTGTCGAGCTCGGGCACGTCGTGGCGGGCGAAAAGCGCCGTTGCTGCGGCGAGTTCGGCGCGGCATTGTTCGGGGTCGGCGTAGCGGCTGCCGGGATAGCGCGCCGCACGGATCGCCGCCAGCCGCATGGGTTCGAGCGTGAGGCCGCGCAGGCGCGGCAGGGCGCGGGCAAGGCAGTCGGGCAGGGTGCTGCGTGCGAAATCGTCCGGGGTGAGCGGGTAGTTGGCGACCGCCAGGCCGTATTGCAGGGCCAGGTAGAGCGCGGTCGGCGTCTTGCCGACGCGCGACACGCCGGCCAGTACCAGATCGGCCTTTTCGATCCGTCCGGGGTCGGCGCCGTCGTCGGTGGCGAGGCTGAAATTCACCGCATCGATGCGCGCCTCGTAGTCCGCCGCCATGCCGTGGGTGCGGCCGGAGCCTGGGACCGCGGGCTGGCCGAGCGCAGCCTCGACCGCCGGCGCAATGAGTTCGAACAGGTCGAACAGCGGCGCGCCGGAGGCGCCGAGGGCAGTACGCACGGCAGGGTCGGTGAGTGAAGAAAACACCAGCGCGCCGGGGGTGGCAGCGATGCGGCGCGCGATCTCGCGTGCCTTGGCGAGGTCGTCGACGAAGGGCAGCACAATCCGGCTACACTCGCAGGCGGGAAACTGCGACAGCACGCTCTTCGCCACCGCCTCGACGGTGACGCCGGTGTGATCCGATACGCAAAACACGATGCGCTTGTGCACGATGGAGAATCCGCAATGACTGCCCCGACCGACTATATCGTCCCGCTGGATCGTCTGTCGATGGCCGACGTGCCGCGTGTGGGCGGCAAGAACGCCTCGCTCGGCGAAATGATCGGCCGGCTCGCCGCGGCGGGGGTGAAGGTGCCCGGCGGCTTCGCCACCACCGCGCAGGCGTTCCGGGATTTTCTCGACGCCAACGATTTGCGCGCTTTCATCGACGCCCGGCTGGACGCGCTCGACGTCGGCGACGTGGCGGCGCTTGCCGCGGCCGGCGCCGAAATCCGTGCACGGGTCGAGGCGGCGAACTTGCAGCCGGCGCTGCAAGCCGGCCTCGTCGGGGCCTACCGTGGACTCGGCGAGAACGTATCCGTCGCCGTGCGTTCATCCGCTACCGCAGAAGACCTGCCCGACGCATCCTTTGCCGGCCAGCAGGAAACCTATCTGCACGTGCGCGGCGAAGCCGACGTGCTGTGGTACGTGAAAAAGGTCTTCGCCTCGCTCTACAACGACCGCGCCATCGCCTACCGCGTTCATCACGGTTTCGCGCATGCGGAGGTGGCCCTGTCCGCGGGGGTGCAACGCATGGTGCGTTCCGATCTTGCGAGCGCCGGTGTGATGTTCACGCTCGACACCGAATCGGGCTTTCGCGACGTCGTCCTCCTCACCGCCGCCTACGGTCTGGGCGAAACGGTGGTGCAGGGCGCGGTGAACCCGGACGAATTCTATGTCCACAAGCCGCTGCTTGCCGCCGGCCATCCCGCCATCGTGCGGCGTGAACTGGGGGCGAAGGCGAACCGCATGGTGCATCGGAACGGTGCCAACCTCATCGAAGCCGTGCCCGCCGAGCTGGCGCGTCGCTTCGCGCTCACCGATGCCGACGTGCTGGAACTGGCGCGGCAGGCGATGGCAATCGAGGCGCATTATGGCCGGCCGATGGATATCGAATGGGCAAAGGACGGCGAGAGCGGAGAGCTGTTTGTCGTCCAGGCGCGACCTGAAACGGTGAAGGCGCGCCGCGTCGGCGGCGGCGAACGCTACGTGCTCGAGGAAACCGGCGATGTGCGCCTGTCGGGCCGCGCCATCGGCCAGAAGATCGGCGCCGGCCCGGTGCGCATGGTCGCAAGCCCGGCGGAAATGCAGCGCGTCGCAGCCGGTGACGTGCTGGTTGCCGACATGACCGACCCAGACTGGGAGCCGGTGATGAAGCGTGCCGCGGCGATCGTCACCCGCCGCGGCGGACGCAC
>CAZOVQ010000102.1:0-6658 GCA_964583195.1 uncultured Thiobacillus sp. | reverse complement strand
GGAATCGGCGGCAGGCGCGACAGGATCGCCGCTTCGTTCGTTCCCACGCCGTGTGCGGCATCCACCAGCAGCAGCGCCACGTCAGCCTTTTCCACCACTGCCCAGGTGCGGGCGATGCCCTGTCGCTCCAGCGGGTCGTCGGTTTCACGCAGGCCTGCGGTGTCGATGATGTGCAAGGGCACGCCTTCAATCTGGATGACCTCGCGTACGGTATCACGAGTGGTGCCGGCAACCTCGGCAACGATCGCCGCCTCGTAGCCGGCCAGCCGGTTGAGCAGGCTCGATTTGCCGACGTTGGGCTGGCCGATCAATACCACGTTCAGCCCTTCACGCAGCAAGACGCCCTGACGTGCCTGAACGCGGATGTCCGCGAGCTTCGCGTGCAGTGCATCCAGGCGTCCGAAAGCACCCGCCTGTTCGAGAAAATCGATTTCTTCGTCGGGAAAATCTAGCGTCGCCTCGACCAGCGCGCGCAGCTGGATCAAGCCCTCGAGCAGTTCGTGCACCCGCGAGGAAAAAAGCCCCGACAGCGAACGCATGGCCGAACGCGCCGCCTCCGCGGACGCCGCGTCAATCAGGTCGGCCACCGCCTCGGCCTGTACCAGGTCGAGGCGGCCGTTGCGATACGCGCGCAGCGAAAATTCGCCAGGCCGGGCAAGCCGAGCGCCCAGCGCAAGACAGCGTTGCAGGATAAGGTTGAGCACGACCGGACCGCCATGTCCCTGCAATTCGAGCACGGCTTCGCCGGTGAAGGAATGCGGCGCGGCAAAATACAGGGCGATGCCCTCGTCAAGCACGCTGCCATCGGCGTCGAGAAAGGCCGTGAAGGTCGCGTGGCGCGGTTTCGGCAGACGGCCCAGTATCGCCGTGGCCATCTGACTCACGTCCGCCCCCGACACCCGCACCACGCCCACCCCGCCACGCCCCGGTGCGGTGGCGATGGCGGCGATCAGCTCAGGATTTGGCGGACTTGCCACCGCCTTCGACCTGCCGGTTGATCACCCACTGCTGCGCGATCGAGAGAATGTTGTTGCTCACCCAGTACAGCACCAGACCGGCCGGGAAAAACACGAACATCACGGTGAACGCCACCGGCATGATCATCATGATCTTCGCCTGCATCGGGTCCATCGGCTGCGGATTCAGCTTGACCTGCAGGATCGAGGTGATGCCCATCACGACGGGAAGGATGAAATACGGATCCGGCGCCGTGAGATCGGTGATCCAGCCGATCCAGGGCGCGCCGCGCATTTCAACAGCCGCGAGCAGCACCCAGTACAGCGCGATGAACACCGGAATCTGCACCAGGATCGGCAGACAGCCGCCGAGCGGGTTGATCTTCTCGGTCTTGTACATTTCCGCCATTGCCTGGTGTAGGCGGGCGCGGTCGTCGCCGTAGGTTTCCTTCAGTTGCTGCAGGCGCGGCGTCAGTTTCTTCATCTTGGCCATCGACTTGTAGCCGGCGGCCGACAGGGGATAGAGCCCGGCCTTGATGAGCAGGGTCAGTATGATGATCGCCCAGCCCCAGTTTCCGACGAACCGTTCTATCAGCTGAAGCGCCCAGAAAATCGGAAATGCAAGCGGCGTCAGCCAACCATAATCGCGCGACAGGTCGAGCCCCGGGGCGGCTTTTTCCAGCACCGTCTGCGTTTGTGGCCCGGCATACAGCGACACAGTGAAGGTTTTTTCCTTTCCCGGTGCAAGCGAGCCCTCGTTCAGGATCACTCCCGCCGAATACAGGCCCTCTCCCAGCACGCGGGCGAAGAATTCACGCTTGACCGTGCCCTCGGGCAACCAGGCTGCCACGAAATGATGCTGTACCAGTCCGACCCAGCCATTGTCCGCGGATTTTTCGAACTCGGCCTTGCCGGAAGCGATGTCCTTGAAAGCGACCTTCTGGAATTTCTTCGCGTCGGTGTAAAAGGCCGGCCCCGTGTAGGTGTGCAGGAAAAAGGATTCGCCATGCGGCGCCTCGCCGTGTCGCGTGAACTGATAGTAAGGCGTGAGCTCGACCGGCTGCGTGCCGGTGTTGACGATGCGGGTACGCAGCATGATTTCATAGCTGCCGCGCCTGAACACATAGGTTTTCTCGACACGCACCCCGGTGGCCGGGTCATCCCAGCTCATCGGCACTTCGAGCTGCACCGCGCCGCCGGTCAGGCGATAGGTGCCGGGGTTGAGCCGGAAGACGCTGCGATGTGTGGGCAGGTTCTTGCCGATCAGGCCGTTCTGCGCGACATAGGGGCGCGCGGGCTTGTCGTCGAACAGGGAGAATATTCGCGTTTTGTCCTCGGTTTCGCGGTAATTCAGCAGTTCGAGGCGGCGCAAGTCTCCGCCATGGCCGTCGATGCTTGCGCGCAGCACATCGGTTTCGACCAGCGCCTGTGCGCCCTGGTCGAGCCCCGCCCGTATCGGCGGCGGCGCCGTCCGCAGTGACCCGTCGGCCGAAGGCACAGGCGCTGCCACTGTCGCCGAACTTTGAGCCACGGACGGTGGCGGTGGCGCATTTTTTTCTTTCCATGCTTCCCACAGAAGAATCAGGGAAAAAGAAAAAACAATGAACAGAATCAGCCGCTGGTTATCCATAAGACGATCGTGTGGGTTAACGTGAAAGAACGCGCAGCGTAGACCTCATCCCCGCTTCCCGGCAGCGGTTGGGTCGCCACGTAGCGGCGGGGCACCCGCTGGCGTACTCCTTGCGGGCAGGAAGGCCTGAGTAGGGGCAACGTTCATGGCGCATCGCTGTTTCATCATCCCGAGTGGCGATACGCCATGAACGTCAGGGAGAAGCAGGCGGCGCCGGCCACTTGTCGCGCGCACGCTGCGCGGCCCTCCGCAGGACGGAACACAATTCGTGCACCTCGCTTCCCTTCACCGGTCTGGCAAGAAGACGCACGACAAAATCGCACGCCGGCAGTTGCGGAAACATTTGCCGGAAACCCGAACGCACACACCGCTTGACACGATTGCGATCGACCGCGCGCGGCAGCAGACGCTTGCCGATCACAAGTCCCAGCCGGGCATGTCCGAGCGGGTTGGGATGCGCCATGACCAGGAAGGCATCGCTACGCGCGCGCTGATTGTCTGCGAACACCCGCTCGAATTCAGCCGGTGTCCTGAGGCGCGCGTCACGAAAAACCAGTGTTTTCCCGGGCGCAGTGATCGCGTCGATCAGACTGCCAGACGCGCGCGACCCTTCGCGCGCCGCGCGTTGATGACGGCGCGCCCGGCCTTGGTCTTCATGCGGGCACGAAACCCATGGGTGCGCTTGCGGCGAACGGTGGACGGCTGATAGGTGCGCTTCATGATGTTTCTATCCTTTCCGAAGACAAGGCCCGCAACAAGGACGAGCACAAAAAATCTGTTGAAAAACCGTGCATTGGAACAGCTCGCCCGTCTCCTTGTCAAGCGCGACCGCGACAGCGCGACCGCGGGCGGCAAGCTCTCGGCCTGCTCCGGAGCCGCTGTCCATGCGCAGCCTAACGGCCGCCCCAAGCCTGCGCGGGTCCCCGGTGCCCGCCGGCTTGCCCTCCTTTGTCCTGTGGATAACCTCGTTGAAGGGGAGTAAGATGCGCGAACACTAATGTCGCTTTCCACCCCCCTACACTCCGTCATGGACTCCTTCTGGGCGCTTTGCCAGGAGCGCTTTCGCGCCAGCCTGACCCAGCAGCAATTTTCCACCTGGATCAAGCCGCTCGTCTTCGAGGAAGTCGAGGGCGAAGTGCGCATTCTGGCGCCCAACCACTTCGTGATGGACTGGGTACGCGACAAGTTTGCGGAACATATCGACGCCTGGGCACAGGAATTCTTCGCCCAGCCCCTGGCTGTTCATTACGCCCTGACGCGCAAATCCACGGTTCCGCGCGCCCCCTCGCCGTCTGCCGCCCAGGTTTCCGCGCCCCCAGCGACGCCGGCGTCGCTGGGGGCAGGCATGCGCCTCAATCCCGGCTTCTCGTTCGATAATTTCGTATCCGGGCGCGCCAACCAGCTGGCCCGCGCCGCCGCCCTGCAGATCGCCGACAATCCCGGCGTCGCCTACAACCCCCTGTTCGTCTACGGTGGCGTGGGACTGGGCAAAACCCACCTGCTGCAAGCCATCGGCAATACCGTCAGGCAAAACAATCCGGACGCACGCATCAACTACATCCACGCCAACGATTACGTCGACGATGTGGTGAAAGCCTATCTCAACAAGCAGTTCGACGACCTCAAGCGCCGCTATATGTCGCTCGACCTGCTGCTGATCGACGACATCCAGTTTCTCGGCAAGAAAGACCGTACCCAGGAAGAATTCTTTTACGTCTTCAATTCACTGATCGAAAACAAGAAGCAGATCGTCATCACCTGCGATACCTTCCCCAAGGAAATCTCCGGCCTGGACGATCGCCTGAAATCGCGTTTTGCCTGGGGGCTGACCGTGGCGGTCGAACCGCCCGAGCTGGAAATGCGTGTCGCCATCCTGCTTGCCAAGGCACGGACGGACAACGTCAAGCTCGACGAGAGCGTCGCCTTTTTCATCGCCAAACAGGTTCGTTCCAACGTGCGCGAACTCGAAGGCTCGCTGAAACGCGTCGTCGCCTTCTCCCGCTTCCACGAAAAGCCCGTTACGCTCGATCTCGTCAAGGAAGCCCTGCGCGATCTCATCGCCTCGACATCGCGCATCGTCTCCATCGAAAACATCCAGAAAACCGTCGCCGACTACTACAAGATCAAGGTCGCCGACATGTTTTCCAAGAAGCGCACACGCAACCTTGCCCGCCCCCGCCAGATCGCCATGGCGCTGGCAAAGGAGCTCACCAACCAGAGCCTGCCGGAAATCGGGGAATCCTTCGGTGGGCGGGACCACACCACGGTCATCCATGCCTGCCGCAAGGTCGCCGAACTGCGCGAAACCGAAGCCGACATCGGGCGCGACTATCTGCTGCTGCTGCAAACCCTGACAAGCTGAGGATGAAATGTGCACAAGCCTTCATTGTTCCGTTCACCGATGGCAAACCATCCCCACGACTCCCGCGCGCCCCACGTTGTTACCCACAAGAAAAAAAAGTTCAATTCCATGAAGTAAAAGGATAAATAGACTTATACCCAGTTCAGGGCGTCCTTAATTACGAATTTCAGGAATATATAAATGCTATTGATACAAAGCGAACGCAACACCCTGCTTGGCGCCCTGTCGGCTGTCGTAGGTGTGGTCGAGCGGCGCCATACCCTGCCCATACTGTCCAATCTCCTGCTGGAAAAGAAACAGGGCAGACTGACGCTGCTGGCCACCGACCTGGAATTGCAGATCAGTACCGGATTCGACGCTGACGCTGGCGAAGACTTCGCCATCACCCTTGCCGCGCGCAAGTTCTTCGATATCGTCCGCGCCTTGCCCGAATCCTCCATGGTCAAACTCGACAGCAAGGACAGCCAGGTCATGATATCCGCAGGGAAATCGCGTTTCACCCTGCAAACCCTGCCTGCTGCCGATTTCCCGCGCGTCGAAACCAGCATAGACCAGAGCGATACGGTAAAGCTGCCGCAAGCGACGTTCAGGCGCCTGCTGCAACGGGTGCAGTTCGCCATGGCGAGCCAGGACATCCGCTATTACCTCAACGGCATGCTGCTGGTCGTGGATGACAAAAGCCTGCGTGTCGTCGCTACCGACGGCCATCGCCTCGCCTATGCCGAAACCGGCCTGGAAACCGGACTCGAAGCACCGCGCGAAGTCATCGTTCCGCGCAAGACCGTGCTCGAACTCGCCAAACTTCTCAACGACAGCGACGATGCGGTCGAACTGCGCATAGGCGCCAACCAGGTGACCTTCGCCCTCCCCGGCACCGAACTCGTGAGCAAGCTGGTCGATGGCAAATTCCCGGATTATCAGCGGGTCATCCCAACCGATCTGCCACGCCAGCTTCATGTCAACCGTGCCAGCGTGATGCAGGCCCTGCAGCGCGCGGCGATTCTATCCAACGAAAAATTCCGCGGCGTACGTCTGGTGATGAGCGACAATGCGCTGGGTATCGTCTGCAACAACAATGAACAGGAAGAGGCCGCCGACGAAATCGAAGTTGACTACCAGGGTGGGCCGCTCGACGTTGGTTTCAACGTCTCCTACCTGCTCGACGGACTGGGCGCGATCAATGCCGACAGCGTCACATTTTCTCTGGGCGACGCGAACAGCAGCATGCTGCTCACAAGCGAAGGCGAGCCCGGGTTCAAGTACGTCGTGATGCCGATGAGAATCTGATCCGGCAAGCCCGAGCCCCGACCTCCCTGCCCGCAATCACCATCAGGAAATTCATGAGCGACAAGCCCGAAAACGCCAACGGCGGTTACGACGAAGACAGCATCCAGCAGCTGGAAGGCCTGGAGGCGGTACGCAAGCGCCCTGGCATGTACATCGGCGACACGTCCGACGGCACCGGCCTGCACCACATGGTGTTCGAAGTGCTGGACAACGCCATCGACGAGGCGCTGGCCGGCTGGTGCGACGACATCAAGGTCATCATCCACCCCGACAATTCGATTTCGATTTCCGACAACGGCCGCGGCATTCCGGTCGGCATCAAGTTCGACGACAAGCACGAACCCCGCCGCAGCGCGGCGGAAATCGTGATGACCGTGCTGCACGCCGGCGGCAAGTTCAACCAGAACAGCTACAAGGTCTCCG
>CAZOVQ010000101.1:0-6708 GCA_964583195.1 uncultured Thiobacillus sp. | reverse complement strand
TCGACGATCCGGCGAGTTTCGTGCGGCGGTTGAATGGCTTGCTGGCGATGTTGCCCGATGCCTGACCCCGCGCGCCCGGGTTCCCCGCGGCGGCCAGTTGCCGCTGGCCGCCGCGGGCGCGGGTGGGTTTGCATGCTTATTTTCTCACCCCGGCGCGTTATACTGCCGCCATGAGTCTGTCGCGCGCCCTGCTGGCCTTATTTCTGAGCCTGTTGCTGTCGATCAACGGCGCAGCGGCGGTTGCGGCGAGCCTCGCGCCTTGCCCAATGCAGGGCGGCACGCATCCGGCGACGGTGTCCGCTTCCCCCTGTAAAGGCATGGCATCCGGCACGCACGGCTGTTGCGATCCGGACACACCATCCGGCGCCTGCGCGCACTGCAACGCCTGCGGACTGGCGGGCGGATTTTCGCCGATTCCAGCGTTCGCGTCCTTCCCCGTCTACCTCACCCACGCCCCCCGCGCACAATTCGCTTACGCGTACTTCGTGCCTGCGGCCGTGCCGACCGCCATCTGGCGACCGCCCAGCCTGCTGTCCTGATCCCCCCCCTGTCCGCAGCAGTGCATGCGGATGTTCGCGCGCTCTGCGCGCTTCCATCGGGAATCAAGACATGAAAGCATCGACTCCTGCCGGGCGCCTGCTCGCCCTGGCCCTGTGCGGCGTCACCACCGCCGCGCCCGCCGCACCGCTCAGCTTCGACGCAGCCCTGCGTCTGGCCGTATCCTCATCCCCCACCCTCGCGGAGCAGGATGCGCGTATCGAAGCGGCACGCAAGCAGATCGTGTTCGCCGGCGAGCTGCCCGACCCGCGGCTCGTCATAGGCATGACCAACCAGCCGATCAACACCGACGACGCCTTCAAGCCGTCGCGCGATCCGATGAGCATGCAGATCCTCGGCGTGAAACAGGACGTGCCGAACGCCGACAAGCGGCGCGCGCGCACCGAGATTGCACGCGGGACGCTCGAACGCGCCGAAGCCGAACGCCAGATCGAAAAACTCCGGGTGCGGCGCGAGACCGCGCTGGCCTGGATCGCACGCCAGACAGCCGAGCGCAAGCTGGCGCTGTTTGATGAACTGTTCCGCGAAAACGCCCTGCTCCTCGAAGCAGTGAAGCGCCGCATCGGCAGCGGGCAAGGGCTTGCGCTGGAAAGCGTGCCGCCGCGCCAGGAGGCCGCGCGCCTGGAAGCACGCCAGGATCGTCTCGAACGCGAACAACGCGAAGCGGTGGCTGCGCTCGAGCGCTGGATCGGCCCGGCCGCGCGCGAGCCGCTCGCAGGCGACGTTCCGGACTGGCCGATCGAGCCCGAACGGCTCGCGCATCGCCTGCACATGCACCCCGAACTCGCGGCGTTCTCCCCCATGCTGCACGAAGCCGAGGCCCGCGTGCGCGAAGCCCGTGCCGACAAGAAACCCGACTGGGGGGTGGACCTGACCTTGCAGCGTCGTCCCGACCGCAGCGAAATGGCTTCGCTGGTGTTCAGCTTCGATCTGCCGGTATTCGCCGCCCATCGCCAGGACCCCCGGATCGCGGCCCGAAGCGCCGAGCTGACCGGCATCGAGGCGGCGCGCGAGGCGGCCGAGCGCGAACACGCGCGCATGCTGGAAGCCGACCTGGCCGCCTACCGGCAGCTGGACCGCGCACTGCGCCGACAGACCGACACGCTACTGCCGCTGGCGCAGGAAAAGAACGAACTGACACTCGCCGCCTACCGCGCCGGCCAGAGCGATCTCACGCACGTCATCAGTGCCCGCGCCGAATGGATAGACGCGCGCATCGAAGCGATCGACCTGGCGGGCCGGCGCGCAAGCGCCGCCGCCCGTCTCCACTATGCCTACGAGGGAAACGCCCAATGAACGCCTCCCGCATCGCAGGGCGCATCGCCCTGTCCCTGATCTTACTCGGCGCCGGCGCAGCCGGCGGCTATTTCTGGGCCCAGCGCGGCGCGATGCCCGCATCCTCCGCATCATCCGCGGCGGCGCCGGCCGCGGCGGAACGCAAGGTTCTGTACTGGTACGACCCGATGGTGCCGCAGCAGCATTTCGACAAGCCCGGGAAGTCGCCCTTCATGGACATGGAACTGGTGCCCAAGTACGCCGACGAGGGCGGTGACGCAGGCAGCGTGCGGATCGATCCCGCGGTCACGCAGAATCTGGGCATGCGGCTGGCCACGGTGACGCGCGAGTCGCGCGCCGAAACGCTGGAGGCGACCGGCGTAATCGCCTTCAACGAACGCGACGTGGCGGTGGTGCAGGCGCGCGCAGCAGGCTTCGTCGAACGCGTGCACCCTTACGCGCCGGACGATACGGTGCCGGCCGGCGCAACGCTCGCTGAAGTGCGGGTGCCGGGATGGAGCGGTGCGCAGGAAGAATTCCTGCTGCTGAAGAAAAGCGGCGACGCGGCGCTGGTCGAGGCCGCGCGCAGCCGGATGCGGCAACTCGGCATGCCGGCGGCATTGATCGAAGCGGTGGAAAAACACGGCGTGCCGCAGCCCGTCGTCGCGCTGCGCTTTCCCACCGGCGGCGTGCTGCGTGAACTGGAGCTGCGCACCGGCATGACGGTGATGCCCGGACAGACGCTGGCACGTGTCAACGGTCTGGGCACGGTGTGGCTCGAAGTGGCGGTGCCCGAGTCGCAGGCGGCGCTCGCGCGCCCTGGGCAGCGCGTCGAGGCCACCCTGCCGGCGTTTCCGGGCGAAACAATCACAGGCCGGGTAAGCGACGTCCTGCCCGATGCCAGTCTCGACACGCGCACACTCAGGCTGCGCATCGTCCTGCCCAATCCCAGGCTGCGTCTGCGTCCGGGCATGACCGCGCAGGTGCGGCTGCACGCGCCCGACCAGGCTCCGTCGCTGTGGCTGCCGAGCGAGGCGGTGATCCGCGGCGGCAGGCACGACCTGGTCATGCTGGCCGAAGATGGCGGCCGCTTCCGTCCGGTGGAAATCCGCGTCGGACGCGAGACGGGCGGCAAAAGCGAAGTGCTCGACGGGCTGGCCGAAGGGCAGACAGTGGTTGCCTCGGGACAGTTCCTCATCGATTCCGAAGCCAGTCTCAAAGGCATCGTCGCCAGCGCCGCGCTTGCCACGGACGCACCGGCGCAGCCGGTTCTGCACGAGTCGGAAGGCCGCATCGTCGAAATCGGCAAGGACGCGGCGACCATCGCACACGGCCCGTTCAAGACTCTGGGCATGCCCGGCATGACCATGTCGTTCGCGCTGGCCCGTCCGGACCTCGCGCAGGGCATCCGCGCGGGCGACCGCGTGCGCTTTGCCGTGCGCGAGGCCGACGACGGCCTGGTGATCGAGCGTCTGGAAAAGACGGGCGGTGCGCAATGATCGCCGCCCTCATCCGCTGGTCCATCGTCAACCGCTTCCTGGTGCTGCTGGCGACCCTGTTCGTCGGCGCCTGGGGCGTGTGGGCGGTGATGACCACCCCCATCGACGCACTGCCCGACCTGTCCGACACGCAGGTCATCATCCGCACGCCTTTTCCCGGCCAGGCGCCGCGCATCGTCGAAGACCAGGTCACCTATCCGCTGACGACGACGATGCTCTCGGTGCCCGGCGCGAAGACGGTGCGCGGCTATTCCTTCTTCGGCGACTCCTTCGTCTATGTGCTGTTCGAGGACGGCGTCGATCTCTACTGGGCGCGTTCGCGCGTACTCGAATATCTCAGCCAGATCCAGGGCCGTCTGCCGGCCGGCGCGCGGCCGGCGCTGGGGCCGGACGCAACCGGCGTCGGCTGGGTCTACGAATATGCACTGGTCGATCGCAGCGGCCGCCACGACCTGGCGCAACTGCGCTCGCTGCAGGACTGGTTTCTCAAGTACGAGCTGAAGAGTCTGCCCGACGTGGCCGAGGTCGCCACCATCGGCGGCATGGTGCGGCAATACCAGGTGCAGCCCGACCCGGTGCGGCTGGCGAATTTCGGCGTCACCCACCAGGAACTGATCGACGCCATCCGCCGCGGCAATCAGGAAACCGGCGGCGCAGTGCTCGAACTTGCGGAAACCGAATTCATGGTGCGCGCATCGGGCTACCTGAAGTCGCTCGAAGATTTTCGCGCGATCCCGCTGCGCACGAACCGCGACGGGGTGACGGTCGTGCTCGGCGACGTCGCGCGGGTGCAGGTCGGGCCGGAAATGCGGCGCGGCATCGCCGAACTCGACGGCGAAGGCGAAGTGGTCGGCGGCGTGGTGGTGCTGCGTTCGGGCAAGAACGCGCGCAGCGTGCTGGCCGCGGTCAAGACCAAGCTCGAAGCCCTGCAAAAGAGCCTGCCCGAGGGGGTGGAAATCGTGCCGACCTATGACCGCAGCCTGCTCATCGACCGTGCGGTGGAAAACCTCGGCCACAAGCTGGTCGAGGAATTCATCGTCGTCGCCCTGGTCTGTGTGCTGTTCCTGTGGCACCTGCGCTCCTCGCTGGTGGCCATCATCACCCTGCCGCTGGGTGTGCTCGCGGCCTTCGTCGTCATGCGTCATCAGGGCATCAACGCCAACATCATGTCGCTGGGCGGCATTGCCATCGCCATCGGCGCCATGGTCGACGCCGCGGTGGTGATGATCGAGAACGCGCACAAGAAGCTCGAAGCCTGGAGCCACACCCACGACGGCGAGGCGCCGTGCGGCGAGACGCACTGGCAGGTCATCGCCGAAGCGGCGGTCGAAGTCGGGCCGGCGCTTTTCTTCAGCCTGCTCGTCATCACCCTGTCGTTCGTGCCCATCTTCGCGCTCGAAGCGCAGGAAGGCCGGCTGTTCGGCCCGCTGGCCTATACCAAGACCTACGCCATGGCCGCCGCCGCAGGCCTGTCGGTGACGCTGGTCCCAGTGCTGATGGGCTACTGGATACGCGGCCGCATCCCGGACGAATCGAAAAATCCCCTGAGCCGCCTGCTGATCCGCATGTACCGGCCGCTGCTCGACGCCATGCTCGCCTGGCCGAAAACGACGCTGCTCGCCGCGGCGCTGGTTTTTCTCACCGTGTTGTGGCCGGTCTCCCGGCTGGGCGGAGAGTTCCTGCCGCCCCTGGACGAAGGCGATCTGCTTTACATGCCCTCGGCCCTGCCCGGCCTGTCGGCCCATAAAGCCGGTGAGCTTCTGCAACAGACCGACCGCCTCATCAAGGGCGTACCGGAAGTGGCGCGCGTCTTCGGCAAGGCCGGCCGCGCCGAAACCGCAACCGATCCGGCGCCGCTGGAAATGTTCGAGACCACCATCCAGTTCAAGCCGCGCGACCAGTGGCGGCCCGGCATGACGCCGGAAAAACTGGTTGAGGAACTCGACCGCGCGGTCCAGGTACCGGGGCTGTCGAACATCTGGATTCCGCCCATCCGCAACCGCATCGACATGCTCGCCACCGGCATCAAGAGCCCCATCGGCGTCAAGGTTGCGGGCACGAATCTCGACGCCATCGACCGCGCGACCCAGGCTGTCGAGCGGGTGGCGAAAACCGTACCCGGGGTCAGCTCGGCGCTGGCCGAACGACTCACCGGCGGACATTACGTCGACATCGACATCGACCGCGAAGCCGCGGCGCGCGTCGGACTCAACATCGCCGACGTGCAGTCGGTGGTGGCAAGCCTGATCGGCGGTGAAACCATCGGCGAGACGGTCGAAGGTCTGGCGCGCTACCCCATCAGCGTGCGCTATCCGCGCGAATGGCGCGATACCGTCGAGGCGCTCCAGCGCCTGCCTATCTTCACGCCCGCCGGGCAGAAGATCGAACTCGGCCGCATCGCCCGCATCCGCACCAGTGAAGGCCCGCCGATGCTGAAGAGCGAGAACGCCCGGCTTTCCGGCTGGGTGTACATCGACGTACGCGACCGCGATCTGGCTTCGACCGTGGCCGACCTGCGCCGCGCGGTGACCGAGCAGATACGGCTCGAACCCGGCATGAGTCTCGCCTACGCCGGCCAGTTCGAATTCATGGAACGCGCCAACGCAAGACTGCGCGTCGTCGTTCCCGCCACCCTGCTCATCATCTTCGTGCTGCTGTACCTCACCTTCCGGCGCATCGACGAAGCCCTGCTCATCATGTCCACCCTGCCGTTTGCGCTGACCGGCGGCGTGTGGTTCCTCCACCTGCTGGGCTACCACCTCTCGGTCGCCACCGGCGTCGGCTTCATCGCGCTCGCGGGGGTCTCCGCCGAATTCGGCGTCATCATGCTGCTCTACCTGAAAAACGCCTGGGACACGCGGCTACGAAGCGGACACGACGACGAAGCTGCCCTGCTCGACGCCATCCGCGAAGGCGCGGTGCAGCGCGTGCGGCCCAAGGCCATGACCGTCGCCGTCATCATCGCCGGCCTGTTGCCCATACTGCTCGGCAGCGGCTCGGGCTCGGAAATCATGAGCCGCATCGCCGCGCCCATGGTCGGCGGCATGATTACCGCGCCGCTCCTGTCGCTGTTCGTGATTCCCGCGGCCTACCACCTGCTGCGGCGGCGGCGGCGATGATCCCGCCCCCCTTCCCCCGCGCCGGGAAGCCCGCCACAATGCGCGGTAAACAAGGAAGTCAGGGAGCAAGCCGATGGACAACGACACGAACCCGCAGGTCTCCGGCCAGGACATGCGCCGCGACCGGCGCTTCCAGGTGGCGCAGCCGGCGATCATCGCCCAGCCCGGCCATGGCGAAATCGCCTGCGAAATACGCGACTTCCGCCCTGTGCAAACGCTGCTGATGGCACACGCCAGCTTTGAGGCAGTTCGTGAGC
>CAZOVQ010000100.1:0-6731 GCA_964583195.1 uncultured Thiobacillus sp. | reverse complement strand
TGTCCACGCTCATCATCCGCGAGCCGGAACACCGCGCGCCGCTCACGCGCATTGCCGATCAGGGTTTTGTGCGCTGGCTGATCACGAGCTTCGTACAACCTTTTGTCGATTTCTTCGAACGCTTCAAGTGGCAGGCACTGCTGATCCTGACGCTGATCGCGGTCTACCGCATCTCCGACGTGGTGATGGGCGTGATGAGCAACCCGTTCTATCAGGAAATGGGCTTCACCAAGGATGAGGTCGCCAGCGTGTCGAAGGTGTACGGCGTCATCATGACCATTGTCGGCGCGGGCCTGGGCGGCCTCTTGGTGCTGCGCATGGGCGTGATGCGCACGCTGTTCCTCGGCGCACTGTTCTCCGCCGCTACCAATCTGCTGTTCGTCTGGCTGGTCGGGCGCGGCCACGACGTGTCGGCGCTGGTGTTCACCGTGTCGGCCGACAATCTCTCCGCCGGCATCGCGTCATCCGCCTTCGTGGCGTACCTGTCGGGGCTGGTGAATCAGGATTTCTCCGCCACCCAGTACGCGCTGTTCACCTCGGTCATGCTGCTCCTGCCCAAATTCATCGCCGGGTTCTCGGGCGAGTTTGTCGACGCCTTCGGCTGGGCGAATTTCTTTACCGGCACAGCGACTATCGGCATGCCGGTGCTGCTGCTGGTGTGGCTGGCGGCCAGAAGTCAGGCCGGTATCTGGGGGCAGAAAAATCCGTGATCGAACTCTCGCTTCTCACCGCCCTGCTCGCCGGCCTTCTGGGCGGCGTGCACTGCGTCGGCATGTGCGGCGGCATCGTCGCCGCGTTTTCCTTTCGCGCCGACGGTTCGCGCCCGCCGTTCCGGCTGCATCTGGCCTACAACCTGGGGCGGGTGACGTCCTACGTGATTTTCGGCGCGCTGGCCGGGGCGCTGGGGGCTTCTCTGAAGCTCGCCGATTTCGTCCCCATGCAGACCGCGCTGTTCGTGCTGGCACAGGCGGTGATGATACTGCTGGGCCTATATCTCGCCGGCTTCAACCAGTGGGTGCTGGTGTTCGAGCGCGCCGGCGGCGTGTTGTGGCGTGCGGTGAAACCCATGTTCCAGAAACTCTTGCCGGTGAAGACCATAGCGCAAGGCGTGCTGGCCGGCATGGCCTGGGGCTGGCTGCCCTGCGGGCTGGTGTATTCGGTCCTGGTTTCGGCGCTGGCGGCGGGCAGCGCAACGTCCGGCGCGGCGCTGATGCTGGCGTTTGGCCTCGGCACCCTGCCCAATCTGCTGGGCATGGGGCTGTTCGCCCGGCAGATTCAGCCTTTGATGCAGACCGTCTGGGTGCGCCGCATGGCCGGCCTGACGGTGGCCGGGTTTGGCGTGTGGGGCTTGCTGACCCTGATTGCGGGCGGGCGCTGAACCCGCTCAGTCTCCCCTCAGCTTTTTGACCAGTGCCGCGCCGGTCAGCATTTCCAACTGGGTTTCGAGGCGAATCACCCGCCCCGTCAATTCTTCGATTTTCTGCTGCTGCAGCTTCATCGCATCGGCCTGGCGGTCGACCTTGTCTTCGAGCTTGATCATGGCCGTGAGCGCGCCCCAGACGCGCTCGGTGACGCCCATTACCGTTTCCGCCCGGCTGCGGCCTGCGCTTCCATGGCGGCGATGCGCCGGTTGCTGGCCTCGATGAAGGCCAACGCGTCGTCGATGGCGGCACCGGCCCGATCGGCGGAAGATTTTGCCGCATCGGCCAGCACAACGAGTTCGGCTTCGCGCTCGCCCGCCTGGTAGGCAAACGCGCCACGCCGCATCAGCTCCGACACGGGCATATCGAGCTTTTTCGCTTTTTCGGCAATGGCCCGCTTGTCGGCAGGGGTGGTCTGCACGACGATGCGTTCGATGGCTGCGCTCATGACGACTCTCGCCTGAAATGGTATGTACAGTCTATGTACATGGCATGCGCTGTCAAGTGGATGCCGCCGGTCTACTTGAAAAATTTCTGTTCGAAACGGATTTCGCGTCTGGGCTCTCCGGCCACTTCGACGGTGGCGGTGAATTTCAGCGTATCGGGGGGCGCCATGCGGAATTCGCCAAGGTAATAGATGGCCGTGCCTTCCTTGATTTCTCGCACGTCGATGTTGGCGAGCTGGCCGTTGAGGTTGACGGCGTAGATCGATATTTTCGCGGCCACGGGCAGAAGCGCGCCGACGCTGTTGCGTTTCAGCGCCGACAGGGTGACGAGCCCACGTGTCTTGCTGCGTTCGATCCGGTACGCACGCGCCACGTCGGGCAGAAGTTCGTCGGTCGGCAGGGCGTTGTAATGGATTTCGAGCGGGCCGAATTTCTGTGCGATTTCGGCATGCGCGCTCCAGGATGCGAAGACCAGACTCAAGGCAAGCAGGAATGTTTTCATGGTGAATCCCCCATTCGTTATGATGCCGCTATCGCCAGTGTAGGCGTTTATCGCGTGGCTGCCAGCCACTGCCCCAGTTCGTCGAGCACGTCCGCCACCGCGCGGTTCGCCGCATGCGCGGCGCCTGCGGCGTCGAAACTGGCGAGCGGCACGCGCACCTCGAAGCGGCGCCGATCGACAAGCCTGCGCTGCTTCGGGTCGATCAGCTCGGCACGCAGCACACAATGAAATTCGCCGGGCGCATGCGTCGCATCGTGATAAAACTCGACGAGCTCGGTATCGAGCATGAAGTCGCCGCGCACGTGGCCGCCGTCGCCGGCGACGCGCCAGTCGCCCAAACGGTCGAGGCGGGCGCGCAGGAGCCCGGCGAAACGCTTTCCGGGCCGTTCGGTCCAGCGGGCGAACTGGTATTGGCCGCGGGTGCCGGCCTGTCGGCTGAAAACGAGCGGCAGGGCATCGTAGAAATCGCCAACGCCGGTGTCGAGCACGCGCAGCACGGGCGCTTCCGGCGCGGGAGACTTCGCAGGCGCGACGGGCGCGGCGTCTTCCAGCACGTAATACGTCACCGCGGGCGCATTCGAGCGTTCGCCGAAATTCACACAGCCGGCAAGCACGAGGGCGGCGAGCAGAACGGCCGTTTTTTTCATGGCAGTTTTTCTCCCGGACCGAGCTGCTCCTTCGAAGGCCCGAACAGGATGGCGCGCGGGTTGGCAAGCTCCTGCCCCGCGGCGGTGAAGGCGTCGGCGCTGGTGCGCAGGTCGCGGCTGAGATTGACGATTTCGAGCGTGCCGGTTTCGGACAATTGCTGAATGCGCTCGGAAATGTCGGATGCATCCATGCGCAGGCTGGTCAGGGTGGTGACAGCTTCCTGCAGCGCAGCGTCGGCGTTCCGCTGCATGCTGACGATGCTGCCCTCGGCGCGGCTAGCAGCCTGGCCGATGCTGGCGCCGGCCAAGCGGAATTCGTCGGTGGCGTCGCGCACGCCCTGTAGCGTTTCGTCGAAACGGCCCTTGCTGGCGTTGAGATGCGCCGACAATTCGTTGAGGTTGTCGAGAATTTCGTTGAACGCGCGCCGGTTGTCGTCTGACAGCATGGCGTTCATCTTTTCCAGAACCTCCGCACCGTTGACCCCCATCCGGGAAAAGGCGGTGGCGACCTTGTCCATGTCCGAGCGCCCTTCGGCGATGACGGGATAGCGCTCTCCCGCCGGCGCCGCGTCGAGCAGGGCGGCATCGGTGGGGCCGTTGTCGATTTCCACCGAGGCGATGCCGGTGACGAGATTGCGCTTGATGTAGGCTGCCGCCCCCTGGTGGATAGGCACGTCCTCGTCGATGCGCGCGGTCACACTCACCGAGTCCTCGGCGTCGCGCGCGAAACGGTAGCCGTCGACGACACCAACCTTGATGCCGCGCATTTTCACCGCGCTGCCAACGGCGAGCCCGTCGAGCGACTGCTGGCTGAAATAGAGGGTGTAGGCGCGATAGGCGATACGGTCGGCGGTGCCGGCCAGCCAGAAAACCGCCACGCCCAGAAGCGCGGCCACCGCCAGCACCACGGTGCCGACGAGCGCATAGCGACCTTCAGTTTCCATAGCGGATTCCCTCCTGCGGCGTGCGCGCGGCAAAGTACGCCCTGAGCCAGGGGTCGTCCAGCCGTTCGAGTTCGGCCACGCTGCCGCTGCCGAGCACGCGACCGTCCGACAGGACGATGACTCGGTCGATGATCGAACACAGTGTATCCAGATCGTGGGTGACGAGAAACACGGTGAGCCCGAGGCTGTCCGCGAGAAACCGGATCAGCCGGTCGAAGGTGCGCGCCGAGATCGGGTCGAGCCCCGAGGTCGGCTCGTCGAGAAACAGCAGCTCGGGATCGAGCGCAAGCGCGCGTGCGAGCGCGACGCGCTTGCGCATGCCGCCGGAGAGTTCGCTCGGCAGCTTCGCCGCCGCGTCCGCCGGCAGGTTGGCCAGCGCAAGCTTGAGCCGCGCCAGTTCGCGGCAGACGGCGTGCGGCAGCCGGGTATGCTCGATCAGCGGGGTGGCGACGTTGTCTTCGACCGACAGGGAGGAAAACAGCGCACCGTCCTGAAACAGGACGCCGTAGCGGCGGCGCAGCGCGCCCGCGCTCGCGGGCGAGGCCTCCCATACCGCTTCGCCGAAGAGTTCGATCCGGCCCGAACGCGGTTTCAGCAGGCCGAGGATTTCACGCAGCAGCACCGACTTGCCGGTGCCCGAGCCGCCGATCAGCGCGACGACTTCGCCGCGCGCAACCGACAGCGACACCCCCCGGTGTATCGTGTGGCCGCCGAGAACGGTCGTCACGTCATGCAGGTCGATGAGGATTTCCGCGCTCATATGTGCAACCTGACGAACATCACCGCGAAAATTGCGTTGAGCAGGATGATCGCGACCAGACTCTGCACCACGGTCGAGGTAGTGTGCGCGCCCACGCTGCGCGCGTCGCGGGAAACCGACAGCCCCATGCGACAGGCGATGAGCGCGATGGCAGCGGCAAAGGCCGGCGCCTTGAACAGGCCGAGCAGGAAGGTCTTCAGCTGGAGCACGTCGTTCGCCCGGTCGGCGAACATGGCAAAGGAAATGTCGAGCTGTTCGCGCGCAACCAGCATGCCGCCGGCGACGCCGGCGATGTCGCCGAGAAAGACCAGCAGCGGCATGGCCAGCAGCAGCGCGAGCATGCGCGGAATCACCAGCAGGGCCAGCGGCGACAGGCCGAGCGTGGCAACAGCATCGATCTCCTCGGTGACTTTCATGGTGCCGAGCTGCGCGGTGATGGCCGCGCCGGTGCGGCCGGCGACGAGGACGGCGACGATGACGGGCGAGATCTCGCGCAGGATTGCCAGCAGGAGGCCGTCGACGACGAAGATGTTGGCGCCGTATTGCTGCGCCTGCGAGCCGAGCAGATAGGCAAACACCACGCCCAGCAGGAAGAGCATGCCGGCGACGATGGGAATCGCGTCGACGAAAATGTCGCGTACCTGCGCCGCCAGTTCGCGCCAGCGCCAGCGGCCAGGATGGGGAAGCAGGCGCAGGACTTCCAGGGCCAGCCTGCCCAGGAAGGCGGCCATGCCGGCGAAATAGTCCCATAGCGCCGCGCCGCCCAGACCGGCGAGCGTGCTTAGACTGCGGGGGGGCGCGGCGACTGGCGCCCGTGCGGCCGCTTCCGCTTTCGCCACCAGATCGAGCAGCGCCCGATGCGCCGGCGCAAAGCCGCGCAGTTCGGGCAGCGCGTCGGCCGCATTCGGCCGCGCCGCACGCAGCAGGAGCCAGGCGCCGTTGGGATCGAGCCGGGTCAGGCCGCTGCCGTCGAGCACGCGCGCGGGCGGATCGGCCGGTTCCGGCGGGGTCTGCAGGGACGCGGTGCGCCAGTCGCCGCTGGCGACGAGCGTGCGCGCCTCGGCATCGTAGCGCGCTACCGTCGCGCTCATGCGAGCCCCAGCGGGTCGTCCGGGTCGATGCCCGGCATGAAGGGCAGGCCGCGCTCACGGTGGGTGAGCTGGTAGACGCAGCCGATCCAGTTGCCGACGACGCCTTCGGCGGTGTCATGCCAGGTGTTGTCCAGCCGCGGCAGCAGGCGCGATTCCGGAAAATCCGGCGCCAGGCCTGCACACAGACGGGCGCCATATTCGGCGAGCAGGGCCTGCGCGCGCGCATCGAAGGTACGCACGGGAAAAGGCGGCCAGGGCAGCTTTCCGGCGGCGGCAAGCAGAAGATCGCGCTTGTACTCCTTCAGGATCGAAACGGTGTCGTACTCGGGATGCCCCTGGAAGAACACGGTGCGCAGGCCGTCCGGGCTCGTCGCCAGGTGCACGCCGGCTTCCCCGCTTTCGGCCAGCACCCTGACGCCCGCCGCCTCGAACTGCGCGCGCGAGACATCGTTCCAGCGCGAATGCGGGACATCGAAGCGGGTGTTGATGTCGGAGACCAGCGGGTGACGCGGATCGACGACGCGGTGTTCGAACACGCCCCAGATTTTTTCCGCCTGTTTCACCCGCGTCTGTCCGTAGCGAAACTGCATCACCGCGTGGGTGGCAAGACACGAACACAGGGTCGATGTGACGTTGTCCCAGGCCCAGTCGATGACCTCTATCATCGGTTGCCAGAAGACCTCGTCGGTGAGCCTGGGCTGGCTGACGTTGGCGCCGGTGATGATGAGCGCATCCAGCCCCTGCTCGCGGATCGCCTCGAAACGCTCGTAGTAGGCGTCGATGTGGGCACGCGCCTTGTCGCCACGCGGCAGCGCGGGCAGGGTGAAAGGATGCAGGTAGAACTGCGCGATCGGGTTCGACTCGCCGACCAGCCGGTAGAACTGCCGCTCGGTCGCCTCCAGCGCGGCGTCTGGCATCAT
>CAZOVQ010000099.1:0-6811 GCA_964583195.1 uncultured Thiobacillus sp. | reverse complement strand
CCAGACAACGGGGGCGTCCCGTCGTCGCCAGTATCTTCGTCAACCCCTTGCAGTTCGGCGCCGGCGAGGATTTCGAACGCTATCCGCGCACGCTCGACGCCGACTGCGAGAAGCTCGACGCGGCGGGGTGCGACGTCGTGTTCGCCCCGGACCTCGCCGAACTCTACCCGACACCACAAACCTTCAGCGTCCGGCTGACGGGCGATCTCGCCTGCGAACTGGAAGGCCGACACCGCCCCGGCCATCTCGAAGGGGTCGCCACGGTGGTGCTGAAACTCTTCAATCTGGTGCGTCCGACGACAGCGGTTTTCGGCCGCAAGGACTACCAGCAGCTGCGCGTCGTCGAAGAACTGACGTGGCAGTTCAACCTGCCGATCGACATCGTCGCCGGCGACACCCTGCGCGAGCCGGACGGTCTGGCGATGAGCTCGCGCAACGCCTATCTCTCCAGCACCGAGCGCATGCAGGCGCCGCAGCTGCAGCGCGAGCTGGCTGCCATCGTCGCCGCCAGACGTGCCGGGGAATGCGATTACGACGCCCTGGCCGCCCGCGCGCGCCGCCATCTCAGCATGGCCGGCTGGCGGGTGGACTACATCGCCGTGCGCGACGCGGACACGTTGGCCCTCCCCACGCCCGACTGCACCCGCTTCGTCGTGCTGGGCGCAGCCTGGCTGGGCACGACGCGGTTGATCGACAACCTCGATTTCGCTCTGCCCGACCGTATCTGAGATTTCACCCCGGCCACGCCATCAGCACACGCGACGCATCAACATCCGCTCAAAGCGGCCCCGCCTGCCACGGCCCGGTGATCGCGCAGGTCATCCCGCTGCCGGACGCGCCGTCGCCGTATACGTTGACGAACAGCGTGCGCCCATCGGGACTGAAGCAGGCGCCGGCAAGTTCGCTGTCATTCAGCAGATTCACGGCAAAGACGAAGGGCACGCCATCAGCGCCAAGCCCGACCAGGCGATTCACGTTGGCGAAACCGGCGAGCGGGTGGCGGTCGTCATCCTTCGGACTGGCATCGTCCTCGCATAGCAGAAGTCCGCCCTGTGGCGTGACGCACAGGTTGTCGGGCGAATCGAGCACGCTGCCGCCGGGCGATTCGAAATAGAGGGTCAGCACGCCGCGGTCAGGTCCATCCGGCGTGTAGCGCCATATCTGGCCGTAGCCCTGCACGAATCCGTCGGCATTGACATCGGGGCTTTTGGCGTCGCCTCCCGAAGTCGAAGTGAACCAGGCCGTTCTGCCGTCCATCCCCAGCCACAGTCCCTCCAGCCGGTTGAAGCGGATAGCGCCGGCCGCCCGCCCCTGCTCGAAACATCCCGGACGGCCGGCTTCGAGGTCAGGATCGGGATCGGCGATGTCGGCCCAATCGCAGGCCAGCGCCCGTCCCGCGGCGCAGCGCTGACGCGCATCGAGCCCGGTTTCGCGCGCACGCAGCATTTGCAGGCGCCCGCCCTGCGCCAGGTCGGCCCGGTCGTTCGGCAGAAAACGGTAGAACCCGCTGCCGCGCGCACTGCCCGCGTCCTCGGTCAGGTAGACCACGCCGTCGGCGTCGGCACACGCGGCTTCGTGCTTGAAACGGCCCATCGCCGTCAACGGCACGGCCGGAACTGCGGATACGGCATTCGCCGCCACGGCGAACACGTAACCGTGCCGATGCGCGTAGCCCTGCGCCGGCCCGTCGAGCGTTTCCTCGCACGACAGCCAGGCACGCCGCTTCCAGGCGTAGCCGCCGGCACAATTGACGTGCGTGCCGGCAAGTCCGACGAACTGGCGGACGAGCCGGCCGGATGCATCGAGGTCGAGCACCAGGCAGCCGCCGCCGGCCCATGCGTCATAACCCGGGCCCGCGACCGCGCCCGCAGCAAAACCCGGCAGGTTGCGCACCTCGTGGTTGCGGATCAGGCGCACGCCGCCGGGGCGGGCGAAGGCCGCCATGCCGTCGGGGTTCTTCGGCACGCGGCCGCCCTCGAAGGCCTCGCCGATGCGGCTGAAGCTCGTGAGCGAAAAACCGGGCGGCAGGGCCAGCACCTGCACGCCACGCTGATCGGCGACCGGACGCACGGGGCCATAGCCGGCGGGTACGGCGACGGCTCCGGCGGCCGACCATCGCGCGTGCGCGCTCAGCGCGGCCAATGCGGCCGTGCTCATGCCGCCAAGGAAGCGGCGGCGGGAAAAGGACATGACGATCTCTGCTTTCTCGGCAAGGCGAATGCTGGATTTTCGCTCCGATCGTGCCGCCTTGCACGTCGCCGTCCGCCCCAACCTGGTTGGCCGTCCGGGTTTCGACCCGGTTGCTTACGCCAGCGGCACGTCTCGCCCACCATGCGGGTATGGTTTCGCGCAGGGTGCGCGGACAAACAACCCGGGAGATCGTCATGCCTGCATTCCGTCTTTTCCTTCTCACCCTCGTTTTTCTGACCGGCGGCACACACGCGGCGTCGCACAACGATACGCCCGGCTTCGACCGGGTCGGCGCCGCCAACCTTCGTCCCGCCTCCGCACAAACGGTGGCGCAGGCGGCGCCCGGCGAAACCCACGCCGGCACGGCGGCGTTGCTCGAACGGCGCCGTGAAATGGCACGCCGCCTGGTGTGGCTGATGCTGAGCGCGCGCTGAGACGGCACCGCGAACAGCGCGTAGCGCCCCATGCCGGCGAGGCCGGTCTACAATCGCGACTGCCCGTTTCCCGTCGCGTCCATGAAAGCCGATTCGAGATTTTTCATCCTTATCGCCCTGACCGGCGGACTGGCCATCCTCAGCTCGACCCTGTCGAAAACGCCGGTTCTGCCGCTATTCGCCGAATCGCTCGCCGCCACGCCCGCGGAAATCGGATGGATCGTCATGGCCTCGACGATCCCCGGCATACTCGCAAGTTATCCTGCCGGCGTGCTCTCCGATCGTATCGGCCGGCGCCGCCTGTTCGTCGCCTCGCTCACCGTCTTCGCCAGCGCGCCGCTGCTCTATCTGGCCGTCGAAAACGCCTGGCAGCTCATGGCGGTGCGCTTTTATCACGGCTTCGCCACCGCCATTTTCGGCACGGTCGCCTCTGCCGCGATTGCAGAGCGCTACGTGGCGGATCGCGCCGCGCGACTGTCCGCCTATTCCTCGATCACGATCGTCGGCCGCTCGGTCGCGCCGTTTCTCGGCGGTGCGCTGATTTCCCTGGCGAGCTTCGGCACCGTCTATCTCGCCTGCGCCGCGAGCGGCGCACTTGCCCTCGCCGCCGGTCTGCTGCTCACCGACCGCGAAACGGCGCACGCTGCGCCCCGTGCCTTGCCGGGTTTCCGCGCCAGCCTCGTCGCGGTGTTGCAGGCGCGCGGCATCCTGCGAGTGAGCCTGATCGAAGCCGCCCAATATCTGGTCTTCGGCGCGGTCGAGGCTTTTCTCGCGCTGTACGCGTCCTCGCTCGGCCTTCCCGCCTGGCAGATCGGCGTCATCCTCGGCGTGCAGCTCGTCAGCATCGTCTTCGCCAAACCCTTCATGGGGCGTCTGTCCGACCGCATCGGCCGCAAGACGGTGATCCTGCCCGGCCTGCTCATCGGCGCCGCCAGCGTGGCCCTGCTCGGCGCGAGCGAACGTTTCGTCCCGCTCGCCCTGCTCAGCCTCGTCTTCGGCATCGGTTTCGCCACCGTCACCTCGTCCACCACCGCGCTCGTCGCCGACCTCACGCGGGGGGGCGGCTTTGGTGCTTCGATGGGAGTGCTGCGCACGCTGATGGACGTCGGTCAGGCGATCGGCCCCGTGCTCACCGGCTTCGTCGTCGGCTTCGCCGGCTACGGCCGCGCCTTCATCTTGCTCGCCGTCATTCTCCTGCTCGCGGCCCTGCCCCTGCGCGCGTTGCCGGGCAGCCCTCGCGACTGATCGCTGGCCGACGCCTGCGCCTCAGTCGAACAGATGCCTGAAGAACAAGCGGATGCCGTCCCACAGGCGGCGAAAGAAGCCGCCTTCCGCGACCGCTTCCAGCGCCACCAGCGGCGCCTGCAGGACGACCTTGCCGTCGCTCCCGACGAGTTCGACATGGCCAAGCGTGGTGCCGGCGGCCACGGGTGCGATGAGATCGTCATCTTTCAGCAGCACGCGGGTCTGGTAGCCGCCCGCCTCGCGCCTGGGGAGCGCCGCGGCAAAATCATCGGCGACACCGGCCTTGACGCCTGACGCTGCCCCTTTCCAGACTTCGACGTTGCGGAGGGTTTCGCCCTTCTTGTGGAAGACGCGGCTCTCGAAGAAGCCGAAGCCGTAGCCAAGCAGGCTGGCGGTCTCGCGCGCGCGAGCTTCCTCGCTGTCGGTGCCGAAGACGACGGCAATCAGCCGGGTGGCGCCGCGCTTGGCGGAAGCAACGAGGCAGTAGCCGGCTTCTTCGGTGTGGCCGGTTTTAAGGCCGTCCACGCTGGGGTCGCGCCACAGCAGGAGATTGCGGTTCGGCTGCTTGATGCCGTTCCAGACGAATTCCTTTTCCTTGTAGAGCGCGTAGTGCTCGGGGTCTTCCAGGATGATGGCGCGGGCGAGCTTGGCCATGTCCAGCGCGCTGGAATAGTGCTCGGGGTCGGGCCAGCCGGTGGCGTTTCTGAACTGGGTGTCGGCCATGCCGAGGCGACGGGCTTCCTGGTTCATCATCGAGGCGAAGCTGTCTTCGCTGCCGGCAATGTGTTCGGCGAGCGCGATGCTGGCGTCGTTGCCGGACTGCACGATGATGCCGCGCAGCAGGTCGGCGACCGCTACCTGGTCGCCCACCATGACGAACATCTTGGAACCGCCCATGCGCCAGGCTTTTTCACTGATGCGGACGACGTCGGTTTCCTTCAGCCGGCCGTGCTGCAGTTCCAGCGCGGCGACGTGCGCGGTCATCAGTTTGGTGAGGCTGGCGGGCGGCAGCCGCGTGCTGCCGTCGTGGTTGACGAGCACGGCCCCGCTGGCGGCGTCCATCAGCACCCAGGATTTGGCGGCCAGCGAAGGCGCGGGCGGCACGCCTGGCAGGGCCAGGGCGGGGGCGGCAAGGAACAGGGTTAAAGCGGGAATAAGGGTGTGCAGACGGTGCAGGATGGTCATACGGCTCGGGGTAGGGTAGAGGGGAAACAGAATGCGCGCCAGACAGCCTGGCGCGCGCCGAGCAGGATACACCCGCCGCTGGCGCACGTCAGCCCGAAAGCCGCCCTGCTACACTCCGTGCATTGTTTGTTCCGGCATTTTTCGCATGGCCGATTCCCCCACCCATACACTCACCCGCCGCATCGTGATAGCCATGCTCGCGGGCATGGCGCTGGGCGTGGCCCTCGACCGGTCGGGCCCGCCGGCGTGGGTGCAGGGCTTCGTGCTCGACGGGGTGCTGATGGTGATCGGCACGCTGTTCGTGTCGGCACTGAAGATGATGGTGGTGCCGCTGGTGTTCGTGTCGCTGGTGGTGGGGGTGACGGCCCTGGGCGATCTGGAGGCTCTGGGCCGCATCGGCGCGAAGACGCTGGCGCTGTATCTCGCCACCACTGCGCTGGCGGTGACGATCGCACTCACGCTCGCCGCTGCTGTCGGGCCCGGGCGGAGCTACGACGCTGGAAAAACCGATGCGGCCTACCACGGCAAGGAAGCCCCGCCCTTCACCCAGGTGCTGGCCGACCTGGTGCCGACCAACCCGGTGGCGGCGATGGCCGAAGGCAACATGTTGCAGATCATCGTGTTTGCGTTGCTGTTCGGCGTGGCGATCACGATGTCGGCAGCGCGCGGCCGTCACGTGCTAGATTTTTTCACCGATCTCGACGTCGTCATCCTGCACATGGTCGAGTGGATCATGCGGCTTGCGCCTTACGGCGTGTTCGCACTGATCGCGCGCACCTTCGCTGTCCAGGGGCTCGACCTCCTGCTGCCGCTGGCGGCGTATTTCCTCACCCTCGCGGCGGCGCTGGCAATCCAGTTCTTCGTCATCTATCCGCTGCTGCTGCGATGGCTGGCGGGGCTGAACCCGTTCGTGTTCCTGAAAAAGCTGCGCGACCCGGCGGTCTTCGCCTTTTCCACCGCAAGTTCGGGTGCGACCATTCCGGTCACGCTGCGCACAGTGGAAAAGAAGATGGGAGTCGGCAACAGCATCGCGTCCTTCTCCGTGCCACTGGGCGCGACGATCAACATGGACGGCACGGCGATGATGCAGGGCGTGGCGACGGTGTTCATCGCCAACGTCTACGGCATCGCCCTTTCCATGCCCGACTTCCTGATGGTGGTGCTCACGGCCACGCTGGCGTCCATCGGCACCGCCGCCATTCCTGCCGTGGGACTGGTCACGCTCACGCTGGTGCTGGGCCAGGCGGGCCTGCCGGTGGAAGGCATCGCGCTCATCATCGGCGTCGACCGCCTGCTCGACATGCTGCGCACCACGGTCAATGTCGCCGGCGACTGCGCGGTTACCTGCATCGTCGCCCGGAGCGAAGGCGCACTCGATGCAACGGTCTACGATGATCCCGACGCCGGATCGGTTGAAGCCGCCACCGCCTGCAAGCCGCCTCCTGCGTCCTGACCCATGCTCTATTCCCTCGCCCGTCCCGTCCTGTTTTCGCTCGATCCGGAGCGCGCGCATCGCGCGACGCTGACTATGCTCGATGCCGCCCATACACTCGGCTTGCTGAAACTGCTGCCGCATGCGCCGGGCAAGCCGGTGCGCGTGATGGGCATCGACTTCCCCAACGCCGTGGGGCTGGCCGCCGGCCTCGACAAGGACGGCGCGCACATCAATGCGCTGGCCGCGCTGGGATTCGGCTTCGTCGAGATCGGCACGGTCACGCCGCGCCCGCAGGCGGGCAACCCGCAGCCGCGCCTGTTCC
>CAZOVQ010000098.1:0-6888 GCA_964583195.1 uncultured Thiobacillus sp. | reverse complement strand
CCCGCGCGCTGCAACTCGCAGCACGCGGGCTTTTCACCACCAGCCCCAACCCGCGCGTCGGTGCCGTGATCGTGCGGGATGGCGAGGTGGTCGGCGAAGGCTGGCACGAACGCGCCGGCACCCCGCACGCCGAAATCCACGCGCTTCAGCAAGCAGGCGCAGGCGCACGCGGGGCCACGGTCTACGTCACACTCGAGCCCTGCTCGCACCACGGCCGCACGCCGCCCTGCGCGGAAGCGCTGGTCAAGGCCGGCGTGGCGCGCGTGGTCGCGGCGATGCGCGACCCCAATCCGCTGGTTGCCGGCGGCGGCATCGACATGCTGACGCTGGCCGGCATCCAGGCCGAAGTCGGCCTGATGGAAGCCGAGGCACGCGCGCTCAATCCCGGCTTCATTGCGCGCATGACGCGGCGTCGCCCCTGGGTGCGCCTGAAAACCGCATCCACGCTGGACGGCAAGACCGCGCTTGCGAACGGCACCTCGCAATGGATCACGGGCGAGGCCGCGCGCGCCGACGTGCAGCGCCTGCGCGCGCGTGCCTGCGCGATCCTCACCGGCAGCGGCACGGTGCGCGCCGACGACCCGAAGCTGACCGTGCGCGATTTCGACATTGGCCGCCAGCCCTTACGCGTGGTCGTCGATTCCGCACTCGGCACCTCGCCCGCGGCCGCGATCCTGCCCGCGCTGGTCGCCTGTCACGCCGCCGACCCGACCCGCCGCGCCGCGCTGGAAGCCGCCGCCGCGGAAGTCGTCGAACTGCCGGGCGGCAATGGCCGCGTCGATCTTGCCGCGCTGCTGACCCTGCTGGCGCAGCGCGGCGTCAACGAACTGCACGTCGAGGCCGGCGCGCGTTTGAACGGCGCGCTGCTGGAAGCGGGGCTCATCGACGAATGGATCGCCTACATCGCGCCGATGGCGGTGGGGGACGCCGCACGCGGTCTGTTCGACGCCCCGCCGCTGACGGCGCTGGCCGGCGCGGCGCGTTTCAGGTTGATAGAGGTAAGGCAGCTCGGCCCCGACCTGCGGCTGACTCTGCTGCCGCACTGAGCACTGCGGTGCAGCCGCGCCCGGCGCACCGCTGTTCAGCGCGCCGGCCGTGCAGGCTTGCCGGAGCGCCCAAAGGTATTGCCCACCAGGTCTTTCACTTCCGCCTGCGGCGTATGGCATTGCGTGCAGTTGTAACGCCCCATGTAGAGCGTGTTGTGCCGCACGTCGGTGTAATGACTCGTCGGCAGCGGCGTGGGCTCGCCTTTTACCTTTTTCTTGCCGACCTGCTCGGGTTGCTGATGGCAGGCGAGACAGGCGTTGGAATCACGCGTGATCGGCACCAGTCCTTCCAGGCTGTGCGGCACCTGCGGCGGCGCGCCGGGGTAGGCGCGCGGCAGCACGCCGCCGTTGTACGGGTCGGCCTGACGGTATTCGAAGGCCGCTGGTTCCGGATTGGTGTCGATGTCCGTCTTCGACAGCCCCAGCTGAGCCGCGTCGACCCCCGCGTCGGCCGCCGCGGCCGGTCCCGCGCCCAATGCGGACGCCAGGAGCGCCGCCAGAATTAGCGATGGTTTCATTTTCATCCTCCTAGTGTGGATTGGCCACCTTGGCCGGGGTTGATGCCTGTCGCGCGCGAATCGGCGAACGCAGATCGAAGCCGAGGCTGTTTTCCGGGCATAGGGCGGTGCAGCGCCCGCAGTTGCTGCATTCGCCGGAAAAGACCCAGCCGCTTTGTTCCAGTTTTTTCAGATTGAGCACCTGCGGCTCGGGGCAGACGCGGGCGCATTCGCCGCAATGCGTGCAAGTATTTTTGTCGAAGCGCACGCGCAGGGGGGCAATGGAACCCACCAGTGACCAGAAGGCGCCGAGCGGACACAAATGACCGCACCAGCCGTTCTTCAGCAGCAGCAGATCGAACAGGAAAATGGCAGCCAGCGCGAGGGCGCCCAGGCCCATGCCGAAGACGATGCCGCGCTGCAGCATGCCTATGGGGCTGACCCACTCGAAGGCCGCCACGCCGGCGATAACCGACAGGATGAGCGAGGCCGCCAGGATGAAATAGCGCGTATTGCGACTGAGGGTGAACAGCGCGGAAACCGGCAGACGCTGGCGCAGCCAGCCGGCCAGGTCGGTCACCGGGTTCACCGGGCAGACCCAGGCACAGAACACGCGGCCGCCGACGAGCGCATAGAAACCCAGCACGATCGCGGCGCCGATCAGGGATTCGGTGCGCAGCACATGGCCGGCCAGAAATATCTGCAGCGCGGCGAAGGGATCGGTCATCGGCACGATACCGAAGAATTCGGAGGCCGACAGATTGCCGTTCAGAAGCGGCACGTCCTTCGTCGCTTCCCAGCCCCAGTGCGCGCTACCGAAGAAGAGCAGCAGCACGCCGAACTGCGTCAGCCGGCGCAGGACGAGATAACGCCACGACCACAGCCGCGCCGGCAGCGAGCGCGCGCGCAGCTTGTCGATGCTGCCGAGTGCGGCGGAACGGGAATGGGCGGGCGGCGTGTTCACAGCTCGCCCTCGTTGAGATAGTCCATGCCCGGTGCCTTGCCCGGCTCTGCGGGCGCCGCCGGGGCGGGAGCTTCGGAGGGCTTGAAGTCCTGGGTGATCTCGTTCTTCTCGCGCCAGCCGTAACGGTAGTGTTCGCCGATTTTTCCCTGCACCAGCGGATGCGGCAGGATGCGGATCGCGGCGATCTCGGTGGGACAGGCCTTCTCGCAGATGCCGCAGCCGGTACAGGCATCGGAATGCACCAGCGGAATGAACATGGCGTGCTTCGAGGTCTGGCGCGGATGCGTTTCCAGCGTGATGGCACGGCCCTTCAACGGGCATTCGCGGTGGCAGATTTCGCAGCGCAGCCCCTGGTAGGACAGGCAGTTCTCGATGTCGATCACCGCCAGCCCCATGCGGGCGTCCTCGATGCGTTCGAGTGCGGGCGACAGCGCCCCGGTGGGACAGGCCTTCATGCAGGGAATGTCCGGGCACATGATGCAGGCACCGGTGCGCGGCTCGAAAAACGGCATGCCGATGGGCAGACTGCCGCCGGCCGGTTGCAGTTTGAGAATGTCCGGCGGGCACACGTTCACGCACTGCCCGCACTTGATGCAGGCCGCATTGAAATCGGCTTCGGCCAGCGCGCCCGGCGGGCGCAGGGCGTAGGGCGACGCCCGTGCCTCGTTGCGCAGGATGTATTGCCACAGCAGCCCGCCGGTTCCGGCGAAGGCGGCGCCTTGCGCCAGCTTCACCAGGAATTCGCGGCGCTGCGGGTTGCCCGGTGCGCGTTCAGCCATGCTTCGTCACCTGCCCGCCACAAGGCTTACGCCTTGTAGAGTTTCACCGCGCACTTCTTGTAGTCCGTTTCCTTGGAAAGCGGACACGTCGTGTCGAGGGTGACGCGGTTGATCAGCACGCTCTCGTCGAACCAGGGCACATAGACCAGGCCGCGCGGCACGCGGTTGCGGCCGCCGGTTTCCAGGCGCACCTTGACCTTGCCGCGGCGCGACTCGACCCACACCAGGTCGTTGCGCTTGAGGCCCTTGGCCGTCGCGTCCTTCTCGTTGATCCAGCACACGGCGTTGGGCACGGCCCGGTGCAGCTCGGGCACGCGGCGCGTCATGGTGCCGGAGTGCCAGTGCTCGAGCACGCGTCCGGTGCACAGCCAGAGATCGTAGTTGGCGTCCGGCTTCTCCACCGGCGAGGCATAGGGGCGGAAATAGATCTTGGCCTTGTGCGAGATGTCGATCTTGTTGGCCGCATCGCCCGGCTTGTCCAGGTCGCCCATCACCAGCGTTTTGCCGTTGTTGCCGTAGAAATCGATCCCCATGCCCTTCTGCACGTAGGGATCGTATTCCTCGTTGTTGCGCCACGGCGTTTCCACCCATTTGCCGTTCTTCTGCACCACCGGCCACTTCAGGCCGCGCACCTTGTCGTGGTGGTAGACGTCGAAGGGCGCGAGATCGTGCGCGTGGCCGCTGCCGAACTGGCGGTATTCCTCGAACATCGCCTTCTCGGGGAACCAGCCGTCCTTCAGCAGTTCGGCGGTGATGTTGGGGTGCCCCTTGGCGATGGGGTCGGGCCACTTCACCTTCTTGTTCGCGGGGGTGGCGAACAGCACTTCGTACAGCGTCGATTCCGGCGTGTAGCCCATCGCCACTGCGCCGGGCAGAACGTCGGGCAGGCCGCCCTCCAGGCCCGGAATCTTCTGCGCGCCCCACACGTCCTTCAGTTTGAAGCGCTTGGAGAGCTCCAGCATCATCCAGATGTCCGGCCGTGCCTGACCGGGCGGCTGCACCTGCTGCCGCCACACCTGGGTGCGGCGCTCGGCGTTGCCGTAGGCGCCCCACTTCTCGTTGATCATCGCGGCGGGCAGGATCAGGTCGGCAACCTTCGCCGACACGCCGGGATAGGCGTCGGCGACGACGATGAAGTTGTTCATGTCGCGCGCAGCCTTGATCCAGTGGTTGGCGTTGGCGGTGTTCTGCCAGGGATTGTTCACCTGCGTCCACGAGAACAGGATCTGGCCGTCTTCCAGGTCGCGCATGATCTTCACGAAATGGCTGCCCATCTGCGGGTTGATCGTGCCGGCCGGCAGCTTCCAGATCTTTTCCGCGACGGCGCGGTGCTTCGGGTTCATCACCACCATGTCGGCCGGCAGGCGATGCGCGAAGGTGCCGACCTCGCGCGCGGTGCCGCAGGCCGAAGGCTGGCCGGTGAGCGAGAACGCGCCGTTGCCCGGCTTGCACTGGCGGCCGGTGAGCAGGTGGTTCATGTAGGCCTGTTCGTTCACCCAGGAACCGCGCTGGTGCTGGTTGAAGCCCATGGTCCAGTACGACACCACCTTGCGGTCGCGGTCGCAGTAGTAATCGGCGAGCTGCTTCAGCTTGGCCTTGAACTGGTCCATCGGTTCGTCCGGGTCGCCCTTGGCGATCTCGGCGACGAAGTCGAGCGTGTAGGGCTCCAGCGCCTGCTTGAAGTCCTCGAAGCTGATCGCCCAGTCCTTCATCGGCGTGGCGGCGTTCTTCTGCGGCACGGCCTCGCCGGGCTGGCGGCGCTGGGCGATGGCTTCGTGCTTGTCGAGCACGCGCACCTGCTCGTTCTTGTAGATTTCCATCTCGGCCGCGCTGGCATACTTGTCGGCCGCCTTCGGGCGGAAGCCGTAGCCGATGTCGTAGGGGCCGGTGGCGAACACCGTGTGCTTCTTCACGAAATCCCAGTCCACCGCATCGCGGTTCACGATCTCGCGCGCGATGTAGTTCTGGATCGCGAGGTCGGCGCTGGGTGCGAACACGATTTCGCTGTCGGCGATATCGGAGGACATATTGCCGTAGACGCTGAGGTTCACCACGCGCATCTTGTCGTGCGTGAGCCGGCGGTTGGTGATGCGCGACCACAGGATGGGGTGCATCTCCGCCATGTTGGCGCCCCACAGCACGGCGGTGTCGGTGTACTCGATGTCGTCGTAGTTGCCCTGCGGCTCGTCGATGCCGAAGGTCTGCATGAAGCCGACCACGGCCGAAGCCATGCAGTGGCGCGCGTTGGGGTCGAGGTTGTTGGAGCGGAAGCCGGCCTTCATCAGCTTGGAGGCGACATAGCCTTCATGGATGGTGTACTGGCCGGAGCCGAAGATGGAAATGCCGGCGGGGCCTTTCTCCTTCAGCGCCCAGCGCATCTTCTCTTCCATCACGTCGAGCGCCTGCTCCCAACTGACCGGCTGGAACTTGCCCTTCTTGTCGAACTTGCCGTCGGTCATGCGCAGCAAGGGTTGCGTCAGGCGGTCGGCGCCGTAGATGATCTTGCCGTTGAAGTAGCCCTTCACGCAGTTGAGACCGCGGTTCACCGGCGCATCCGGGTCGCCCTTGGTGGCGACGATGCGCCCGCCCTTGGTGGCGACCAGGATGCCGCAACCGGTGCCGCAGAAGCGGCAGACCGACTTGTCCCACTGCCAGCCTTTTTCCAGCTCCTTGGCGGCGGCTTCGGCGAGCCGCGTGAGCGGCAGGCTCATGGTGCTGGCGGCGACGCCGGCGACGGCGGTCTTGAGGAATTCGCGGCGGTTGACGGTCATGGCAGTCTCCTTGAATGGGGCTTATTGGCAGGCCTGGGCGTCGAGACCGGGCAGGGCGGCGATCTCGGGCGGCAGTTCGGACAGGGATTCCTCGTCGTCCTCGAAGTAGTGGAAGACCATCTCGGCCATCATCACGCCGGGCACGGTCTTGATGCGACGCAGGCCGTCGGCCTCGGCGCGCACGCTGTCGGCTTCGAGCACGACCACGAGGCGGCCTTGCGGATCCTGCTGGTGGACTTCCACCCCGGGCAGGGTTGCAAGCCCGGCCGCCACGGCAGGCAGGTTCTCCGGGCGGGCCATGACGAGAATTCCGGACAGATTCATGATGATTTCCCTCGTATCGTGTCGCGTGGGGTATCCCGCGACTCTTTTGCGGACATTCTTCTCCGAGATATCCGGTATCGCCTTGACGCAGGTCAAGCCTGCCTGGTGGGAAGCCCCGGATCATGGCTGCATGGGCCCGCATCCTGATTGCCGATGACACCCGGTCTCGATTACGCGCAGGCACCGCCGTTTTCATTGCCGCTGCGCTTTTTCCTCACCGCGCCGCTCTTCCTGTTCATAGCAGGCGGGCTGATCGCATTCGCCCCCGAGGCGATGGCCTCGCGCTGGACGCCCGCCGCCCTCGCGCTGACCCACGCGCTCACCCTGGGCTTCCTGGCTTCGGTGATGCTGGGCGCGCAGATGCAGATGCTGCCGGTGGTGGCCGGCGCGCCGCTGCCGCGGGTACGGTGGCTGGCGCGGCTGGTCCATCCGGCACTCGCGTTCGGCACGGTGGCGCTGATGGCGGGCTTCCTCACGGGAGCGCCGACGGCATTCGGCCTCGCGCTG
>CAZOVQ010000097.1:0-7012 GCA_964583195.1 uncultured Thiobacillus sp. | reverse complement strand
TCAGGCGGCGCAGCAATTGCAGTTTCAGCTCGGCCGAGGCGCCGAAATTTCCGCGAACCGATTCGATGCGTTCCTGCAGCCAGCGCTTGCGCGGCACGTCGGACAGATGCATGTATTCGAAACCGACACGGCCGCAATAGGCGCCTTTCAGGCGCAGCAGGATGTCCGCCAGTGTGGTGCGTTCCACCCCGAACAGAGAGCCGGTCTCGAATTCGCGTCCAAGCTCGGCTTCGCCGAGACCGTAGTGTTCGGGGTCGAGCTCGGGCGTGGGCGGCGGTTCGAAGCGGCGCAGCGGATCAAGGTCGGCGCGTCGCACGCCCAGGGTGCGGTAGGCGTTGATGAGACGCAGCACGGAAACCTGCGCCGGGTCGGCGCAGCCGGCGGACTGCCCGGCGGCCGCCGCACCGGCTGCGGCGGGCGTGGCGGTTGCCCCGGCTGGGTCGAGCGCGGCATCGCCGAACTGTTCGAGATAAGCCGCGTTGCCGGCGTAAAGCGGCGAGGTCGAGAGCCAGTCGGAGTATGCCATGGCTTTATCTACGCTCGTCGCGCGGCACGAATTCGCGCCGCGCGGCGCCGGTATAGAGCTGGCGCGGCCGGCCGATCTTGTGCGCAGGGTCGGACAGCATCTCGTTCCACTGCGCGACCCAGCCGGCGGTGCGGGCCAGCGCGAACAGGGCGGTGAACATGCTGGTGGGAATACCCATGGCGCGGAAGATGATGCCGGAATAAAAATCGACGTTGGGATAGAGCTTGCGGCTGATGAAATAATCGTCTTCGAGCGCGATGCGTTCGAGTTCCATCGCCATCCTGAACTGTGGGTCGTCGCGCAGGTCGAGTTCGTCGAGCACCTCGTAGCAGGTTTCGCGGATGATGCGCGCGCGCGGATCCATGTTCTTGTAGACGCGGTGGCCGAATCCCATCAGTCGGAAGCCGCTGGACTTGTCCTTGGCGCGGGCGATGAATTCGGGAATGCGCGAGATGTCGCCCATTTCGTCGAGCATGTTCAGCACCGCTTCGTTGGCGCCGCCGTGCAGCGGCCCCCACAGCGAGGCCATGCCGGCGGCCATGCAGGCATAGGGATTGGCGCCGGAAGAGCCGACGAGACGCACAGTGGAGGTGGAGGCATTCTGCTCATGGTCGGCGTGCAGGATGAAGATGCGGTCGAGTGCGCGCGCCAGCACCGGGTTCGGCTCGTAGTCCTCGCATGGCGTCGAGAACATCATGTGAAGGAAGTTCTCGGCGTAGGCGAGCCGGTTCTTCGGATAGACGAAAGGCTGGCCTTCCTTGTACTTGAAAGACCAGGCCGCCACCGTCGGTACCTTGGCGATCAGGCGATGCGCGACGATCTCGCGCTGGTGCGCGTCGAAGATGTTCATGTCCTCGTGGTAAAAGGCCGACATCGCGCCGGTCACGCTGACCATGACCGCCATCGGATGCGCGTCGCGGCGAAAGCCGCGGAACACGTTCTCCATCTGGTCGTGCAGCAGGGTGTGGTGGCGGATCGAGTTTTCGAATTCGCGCTTTTGCTCGGCCTGCGGCAATTCACCGTGCAGCAGGAGATAGCACACTTCCATGAAATCGGCCTTGTAGGCCAGTTCCTCGATGGGATAGCCGCGGTGGTAAAGAAGCCCCGCGTCGCCGTCGATGTAGGTGATGGCGGAGGTGCAGCTGGAGGTGGAGGTAAACCCTGGGTCGTGGGCGAAATAGCCCTGCGCGCCGAGCGCGCGGACATCAATCACCGGCGTGCCGTAGGTACCCTCCTCGATGGGCAGTTCGATAGACGGGCTGCCGTCGCTGAAGCCGAGCGTGGCGGTTTTTTTCATGCTGTTTCCTGAAATTGTCGCAGGCGTTGAACAAGCGCTTCAAGGTCGGCGTCGCCCGCGGGGGTACCGCCTTGCAGCCGGTCTGCAATCTCCATGTCCGACAGGCTCAGGAGCCGCTCCAGCGCAGCCGTCTCTTCAGGCTGAAGTGTAGCGCGATGGCTTGCCCAGAAGCCTCCCAGCAGCAGATCGAATTCGAGCAGGCCACGCCGGCAGCGCCACCCAATCCTGTTGGTTCGGGCATCACGTTCGCCCCCTCTGCCACCAGCGGGAGAGGGTTGGGGTGAGGAAATGACGCCTTCAGACACGGCGCTTCACCAGCAGCGATTTGATGCGGCCGATCGCCGCAGTCGGGTTCAATCCTTTCGGGCAGGCGTCCACGCAGTTCATGATGCCGCGGCAGCGATACAGCCGGTAGGGATCTTCCAGATCGTCCAGCCGCGTCGCCGTCGCCTCGTCGCGCGAATCGGCGATGAAGCGCCAGGCCTGCAGCAGTCCGGCCGGACCGACGAAGGTTTCCGGATTCCACCAGAACGACGGACACGAGGTCGTGCAGCAGGCACAGAGAATACATTCGTAGGCGCCATCGAGCAGCGCGCGTTCGTCGGGGCTTTGCAGGTGCTCGACTTCGGGCTCGGGGGCGTCGTTGACGAGCCAGGGCCGGACCGAGCGGTACTGTTTGTAGAACGGCTCCATGTCGACGACGAGGTCGCGGATCACCGGTAGCCCCGGCAGCGGCCGCACCTCGATCGGCTGTTTCAGTTCCGCAAGCGGCGTGATGCAGGCCAGCCGGTTTCTTCCGTTCACGTTCACCGCGTCCGAGCCGCACACGCCTTCGCGGCAGGAACGCCGCAGCGAGAGCGTCTCGTCCTGCGCCTTGATCGCGATCAGCGCGTCGAGCAGCATCTTGCCCGCAGGCTCGATGTCGAGATCGACTTCCTGCATGAAGGGCTGCTCGCCGGTTTCGGGCCGGTAACGGTAGAGGCGGAATCTCATCAATACACCCGTTCTTTCGGCTTCACCGGTTCCAGCGTCAGCGGTTTCATCCGTACCGGCTTGGTATCCGCCAGGTCGCCCTCGCGAGTGTAGAGCGTATGCCTGAGCCAGCGTCCGTCGTCGCGCGCCGGATGGTCTTCGGGGGTGTTCAGGGCGTCAAAATTGTAGTATTGCGCGCCGCGGCTTTCGGTGCGGTGGATCGCCGACACCAGCGTGGCGCGCGCCACGCCGACGAGGTTTTCCAGTTCCAGCGCTTCGATGCGCGCGGTGTTGAAGACGCGGCTGCTGTCGGCAAGCCCGGCGTGCGCCAGCCGCGCCTCGATCGCATCGAGCTTGTGCAGGCCTTCGCGCAGCGTCGCGTCGGTGCGGAAGACGCCGCAATGCGCCTGCATCGTGCGCCGCAGTTCGGCGGTGATTTCCGCCACCCGTTCGCCGCCGGGGCGCTCCCAGCGCGCCAGGCGCGCGCGGCTCGCATCGGCGGCCTCCCGCGGCAGCACCCGGGGGTAAGGATTTTCGTGCAGGAATTCGAGCATGTGCCGGCCCGCAGCACGGCCGAAGACGACGAGGTCGAGCAGGGAGTTGCCGCCCAGACGGTTGGCGCCGTGCACCGAGACGCAGGCACATTCGCCGACGGCGTACAGGCCGGGTACCGGTTCTTCCGGCCCGTGCCGCGCCGGCGCGACGACCTGGCCGGAAAGATTGGTCGGGATGCCGCCCATCATGTAATGCGCGGTCGGTGCGACCGGGATCGGCGCCTTCGCCGGATCGACGCCGGCGAACCGGATCGAGAGTTCGCGTATGCCCGGCAGCTTGGACGCGATGACGGCTTCGCCGAGGTGATCGAGCTTGGCTTCGATGTAATCACCACGCGGGCCACAGCCACGACCTTCGGCGATTTCGATGGCAATGGCGCGTGCGACCACGTCGCGCCCGGCCAGATCCCTGGCGTGCGGCGCGTAGCGTTCCATGAAGCGCTCGCCTTTGCTGTTGAGGAGATAGCCGCCTTCGCCGCGCACGCCCTCGGTGATGAGGCAGCCGACTCCGGCGATGCCGGTGGGGTGAAACTGCCAGAATTCCATGTCCTGCAGGGGCAGCCCCGCGCGCAGCACCATGCCGAGGCCGTCGCCAGTGTTGATCATGGCGTTGCTGGTGTTCCAGAATACGCGCCCGGCGCCGCCGGTGGCGAGCAGGGTCGTGCGCGCCTCGATCAGGAGCGCCTCGCCGGTCTCGATGCACAGCGCGGTTGCGCCCAGGCAATAGCCCTCGGCGTCGCGCAGCAGGTCGAGGGCGAAGTATTCGTCGAAGAAATGCGTGCGGGCGGCAAGATTCTGCTGGTACAGCGTATGCAACAGCGCGTGGCCGGTGCGGTCGGCGGCAGCGCAGGTGCGCGTGGCCTGTTCGCCGCCGAAGTTCTTCGATTGCCCGCCAAAGGGACGCTGGTAGATCTTGCCGCTGTCGAGCCGGGAAAACGGCAGACCCATGTGTTCCAGTTCGTAGACCGCGCTCGCCGCCTCGCGGCACATGAATTCGATCGCGTCCTGGTCGCCGAGCCAGTCGCCGCCTTTCACCGTGTCGTAGAAGTGCCATTCCCAGCGGTCTTCGTCCACGTTCGCCAGCGCGGCAGTAATGCCGCCCTGCGCCGAAACCGTGTGCGAGCGGGTGGGAAAGACCTTGGAGACGACGGCGACGGTGTAGTCTGAGCGTGCGAGTTGCAAGGCTGCACGCAGGCCTGCCCCGCCGCCGCCGATGATGAGCGCGTCGAAGCGGCGCACGCTCACGGCAGGCTCCACAACAGCGCCACGAGCCAGGCCACGCTGCCGGCCAGCACGAGGAGCACCATGAAGGCCAGCGTCAGGCGCATGCGGGTCATCCGGACATAATCCATCAGCACATCGCGCATGCCCACCCAGGCATGCAGGGCGAGCGCCAATCCGGCGAGCAGCAGCGCCGCGCGCACCCACGCCGGCGCAAAAATCGCACGCCACGCGGCGTAATCGGCGGGCAAGGCCCACAGCACATGTCCGAGCAGCAGCGGCAGAAGCAAGGCCAGCAGAAGCGCGCTCGCACGCTGCATCAGCCAAGCGCCGGTACCGGTGCGCGCGCCGACGACGGGTTTCATGTGGGCTGTCATGGCGATCCCCCGCTGCAACGCACGCCCCGCGATTCGCCAGGCAGGATGCAGGGAAGGACGAACAGGCGCGCGGCGAGGCTTTGCCGCGCACGTCGTTCTGCCCTGCGTCTGCCGGGCTTCACTGCAACACCCACGCCGCGAATGCCAGGGTCGCCACAGCCGAAGCCGCGAACACAGCGAGACTACTCTGGCGCGCGCGCGCCAGCCCGGTGCCCAGGTGTGCATCCAGAGCCAGATGCCGCAGGCCGGCAAAAAAATGATGCGAGAAGCTCCAGGCCAGAGCGATCGCCAGAAGTTTCGCCAGCGGTTGCCGCACGCAGTCGGATAGCACCCGGAACCCCGCTTCGTCCGTCAGCGAAACCGACAGGAGGGCAACGCCCAGCGGCAGCGCCAGAAACAGCAGCACGCCCGAGACGCGATGCAGGATCGACACCCGCCCCGGCAGCGGCAGGCGGATGCGCAGAAGGTCGAGGTGGATCGGTCGGCTGGCGCTTTTCATTGCGAATCGGCGGGCAGGGGTTTCGCCCTTAGTCTGCGGCAAGCGGACTTTCCTGACAGATGCGGCGCCGACCCCTCATGCCGCTGGCCGGGTCATGCCTTGCGGCGCTTCGACGCCTGCGCCGCTTTCGCCACCGCTTGCGGCACGCGCGCGGCCAACCGCGGATCGAAAGGCTTGGGCAGGATGTAGTCGGGGCCGAATTTCAGCTTCTTCAGCTTGTAGGCCTTCAGCACCGAAGCAGGCACCGGCTCGCGCGCGAGTTCGGCGAGCGCGTGCACGGCGGCGATCAGCATGGCCTGGGTTATTTCGCGTGCCCGCGCGTCGAGTGCGCCGCGGAAGATGAAGGGGAAGCCCAGCACGTTGTTCACCTGGTTCGGATAGTCCGAACGCCCGGTCGCCATCACCAGATCGCTGCGTGCAGCGCGGGCTTTCTCGGGGAGGATTTCCGGATTGGGGTTGGCAAGCGCGAAAACGACGGGTTTGTCGGCCATGGATTTCACCATGGCGGTGCTGACCAGATTGGCGCCGGAAACGCCGACGAACACGTCCGCGCCCGTCATGGCTTCTTCCAGCGTGCGCAATCCGGTCTGCCGCGCGTAGGCCCTCTTGAAGCCGTTGAGGTCGCTGCGACCCTTGTGCACCACGCCTTTGGAATCGACCAGCAGGATGTTGCGCTTCTTTGCACCCATCGCCACCAGCAGGTTCATCGAGGCGATGCCGGCGGCGCCGGCGCCGAGGCAGACGATCTTCGCGGCCTCCAGCGCCTTGCCCTGCACATGCAGCGCATTGATGAGTCCGGCGCAGATGATGACGGCGGTGCCGTGCTGGTCGTCATGGAACACCGGGATGTCGAGTTTTTTCTTCAGCGCGGCTTCGATTTCGAAACAGTGCGGCGCGGCGATGTCTTCGAGGTTGATGCCGCCGAAGGTAGGGGCGATGGCCTCGACGACACGGATGAAATCCTGCGGCGTTTTCGCATCGACTTCGATGTCGTACACGTCGATGTCGGCGAACTGCTTGAACAGCACCGCCTTGCCTTCCATCACCGGTTTCGCGGCGAGCGGCCCGCGATCGCCCAGGCCGAGGATGGCTGTGCCGTCGGTGATCACCGCGACGAGGTTGCCCTTGTTGGTGTAGTCGTAGGCGGTTTTCGGATTTTTCGCGATTTCCAGCACCGGCTGGGCGACGCCCGGGGTGTAGGCCAGCGACAGATCGGCCTGGGTGGCGCAGGGCTTGCTGGATACGACTTCGAGCTTGCCGGGACGCGGCTTGCGATGGTAGTCGAGGGCTTTTTTCCTGAGGTCGGTCTTGGACATTACGTTCGCGTGCGCGTGGACGGATGGGCAACAGCTCGCATTATCACGGATTTATCCGCGATGCGCCGAACGTCAGTCTCTCCATATCCTGAGCTGCGCGCGCAGGCGGGCAACCGCCTGCGAATGCAGCTGGCAGACACGCGACTCGGACACGCCGAGCACGGCGCCGATTTCCTTCAGGTTCATGTCCTGTTCATAGTACATGCCCATCATGCTGCGTTCGCGTTCGGGCAGATGCTTGATCGCCGCC
>CAZOVQ010000096.1:0-7081 GCA_964583195.1 uncultured Thiobacillus sp. | reverse complement strand
GGTGGCTGTCCCGCACCCGCTGCTGGTGGAAAGGGCCGATTGGTGCGGTGGTCGCCCTGCCCCTCGTACTGCCGCCCTCGGTGCTCGGCTTTTACCTGCTGCTGGCGATGGGGCCGAACGGCCCGGTAGGGCAGTTCACCCAGGCGTTGGGTCTGGGCTCGCTGCCCTTCACCTTCTGGGGACTGGTGGTGGCTTCGGTGTTCTACTCCCTGCCGTTCATGGTGCAGCCCCTGCAAACGGCGTTCGAGGCGGTGGGCGACCGGCCGCTGGAAGTGGCCGCCACGCTGCGCGCCTCGCCACTGGATGCCTTCTTTACCGTGGCCGTGCCGCTGGCGGCGCCGGGTTTCCTCACCGCCTCCATCCTCACCTTCGCCCACACGGTGGGCGAGTTCGGTGTGGTGCTGATGATCGGCGGCAACCTACCGGGCGTCACGCGGGTTGCCTCGGTGCAAATCTACGACCACGTCGAGGCGCTGGAATACATGCAGGCGCACCGCCTGGCGGCGGTGATGCTGATCTTCTCCTTCCTGGTGCTGCTGGCCCTGTATGCCTGGCGGCCGAATCCATCGAGGCGGGTCTGACATGGCCGGCATAGCCGCACGTTTCAAACTCGACTGGCCGGGTTTCTCCCTCGATGTGGATGTTGCGCTGCCCGGCCGCGGCGTGACCGCGCTGTTCGGGCATTCCGGCTCGGGCAAAACCACATTGTTGCGCTGCATCGCCGGGCTGGAGCGCGCCCGGGAAGGGTGCCTCGTGGTCGATGGCGATGTGTGGCAGGACGCGGGCCGCTGGGTACCGACGCACCGGCGGTCCATTGGCTATGTGTTCCAGGAGGCGAGCCTGTTCGCCCATCTTTCGGTGATGGGCAACCTGCGCTATGGCATGAAGCGCGTCACCGGCGCGCAGCGGGTGAGTCTGCACCACGCCATCGAGTTACTGGGCATCGGTCATCTGCTCTCGCGCCGCCCGGACCGACTCTCCGGCGGCGAACGCCAGCGGGTGGGCATCGCGCGCGCCCTGGCGCTCAGCCCGCGCCTCTTGCTGATGGACGAGCCGCTGGCCGCGCTCGATTTGAAGCGCAAGCAGGAAATTCTGCCCTACCTGGAGCGGCTGCACGACGAGCTGGCCATTCCGGTGCTCTACGTCAGCCACTCGCCGGACGAGGTGGCGCGGCTGGCGGATCATCTGGTGGCGATGGAGGGCGGCCGGGTGCTGGCCGCCGGCCCCCTGGCCGGGACGCTGACCCGGCTGGACCTGCCGATCCGCCTGGGCGAGGACGCGGGGACCGTCATCGAAGCCACCGTGGGCGCGCTGGACACGGACTGGCATCTGGCACGGGTGGATTTTGCGGGCGGCAGCCTTTGGGTGCGCGATGCCGGTCTGCCTGTCGGACACCCGATCCGGGTGCGGGTGCTGGCCCGCGACGTGAGTCTGGCCGAAGACCCGGGAAGCAGCAGCATACAGAACGTGTTGCGCGGCCGCATCGACGCCATCGGCGACGATGCGCACCCCGGGCTGGTTCTGGTAAGGGTGAGGCTGGGAGAAACCGGGCTGCTGGCGCGCCTGACCAAACGGGCCGCTGCCGCGCTGGGCGTCACGCCAGGCCGGACGCTGTGGGTGCAGGTGAAATCCGTGGCGTTGCTGGAATAGCCGATGCAATCCTTGGCCCGGAAAAATCCGTGCAGCAACGGCGCACGGATGGCCGGCCCGTGGTCAGTCCGGCTGCGCCGGGATTGCCAGTTTTTCCAGGCAGCGCGTGTGCTGGGCTTCGGCCAGCCGGAAGGCCGCGATCAAGCGTTCCGCTTCCGGCGTCAGCCGGCTACCGCCGGGCCCGCTTTCGACCAGCGCCTGCCCCCAAGCGCGATTCATCGCGTCGACGGCATCCCAGGCGGCCTTGTAGCTCATTTTCATTTCGCGCGCGGCACGCGAGATCGAGCCGGTTTCGCGGATGCGCTGCAACAGCTCGACGCGTCCGCGCCCGAGGAAGTTGCGTCCGTCCAGGGTGAACCAGAAACGTCCGTCGGCTTTGAGCGTGGCAGGCATTGGCCGAGTGTAACAAACCACCCTTGCCGGGGTCGCATGGACACGGGCACAATCGTGCCCGTACCGTCCCAGGAGACCGATATGAAAAACATCCTCGCAACCTGTGCCTTGCTGTGCCTGACACCGCTTGCCGGCGCGGCTGATCCGTTCAACGTGGTGTTCAAGGCCGTAGGCGACTATGACGGTGTGCGCGACCTCGTGCAGGCTTCCATCGAAGGCCAGGGACTGAAGATCAATCACGTCAACCAGATTGCGGGCATGCTCGACCGCACCGGCAAGGACATAGGTGCGACGCGACAGGTGTACGAGTATGCCGAGCAATTCGAATTCTGCAGCGCGAAGATCTCGCGTGAAATGATGGAGGCCGACCCGCATGCCGTGGTCATGTGTCCCTACATCATCTCGGTCTACAAGATGCTGGGCGACAAGAACGTGTATATCGCCTATCGCAAGCCGGGGCCGGCTCGCACCCCGGCGCTGAAGAAAGCGCTAGGCGACGTCGAGAAACTGCTCTCCGACATCATCAAGGGCGCGCTGTAGGCCGGGCGTCACCACTGGAATGCCTGCATGAACCTACCCGCCATGACCGCTTTCCTTGTTGTGGGCCTGGGCGCGACCATCCGGCACTGGCTGAAGCTGCTCTCCGCTTGACGCGCCGGACGACGCGCCTGGTCAGACCGTATACAGGTGGATGCGGTTGCGGCCGTCGTGCTTGGCCCGGTAAAGTGCTTCGTCGGCGGCTTCGACCAGGGCATCGCCGTTCAGCAGCATGGGGAAGGTGGCGATGCCGCCGCTGAGCGTGGCGAAGAAATAGGCGTCCTGGTGCGGGTGGCGAATCTGCGAGAAATCGTGCCGGACCCGCTCCAGAATGCCCATCGCCTGTTCGGCGCTGGCCTGCGGCAAGGCGACCAGGAATTCCTCGCCGCCGTAGCGGCAGAGAATGTCGTGCTTGCGCAGACGCTGCCGGAGCAACCAAGCGAGGTTGCGTATCACCTGGTCGCCCACGGGGTGGCCGTAGGTGTCGTTGACCTGCTTGAAGTGGTCGATGTCTATCATCGCCACGGCAAGATGGCCGCCTTCGTGTGCGAGGCCCGAGAGCACCACGTCCAGCGTGTTCTTGCCACTGGAATGGTTGAGCAGGCCGGTCAGGCTGTCGTGGTACATCGAGCGGCGCAGGGCGCGATAACGCTCGATCTTGCACTTGACGATGGCGTTCAGGAATACCGGGTTGAAGGGCTTGGTGAGGAAGTGGTCGCCGCCCAGACGCATGGCGTCGACCTGGAGCGCGACATTGGTCTCGCCCGACAGGTAGACGATGGGAATGCTCAGGAACTCAGGGTACTGGCGTATGACGCGCGCCACCTCGACGCCGGTGCAGTTGGGCATGTACATGTCCATCAGGATCAGGTCGGGATAGAAACGGCGCAGCGCGTCCAGCGTTTCGCGCGGATCGTTGACGACTTCACACGCAACCCGGTTTTCCTCCAGGGTGCTGCGGATCATATGGCTGGCGGTTTTCGAGTCTTCCACGATCAGGACACGGTGGGCTTCCTGGTCCTGATACGTATTCATGTCGAGGATGCGCTCTACGATGGCATGCAGGGGCGTGTCATCGAGCAGGCAGTAATCGCAGCCGCCGCGCAGGGCCATCATCAGATGTTCGAACTCGGGGCTTACCCCGAGCCCGACCAGGCGGCCCATTGCGAAATTCCGGCGCAGGGTCTGCACTGCCGGATACCACACTTCGCTGGATTGTCCGGCGGTGTCGAACAGGATCAGGGGCGCGGCGTCCGTTTCCTCGGGCAGCGCTTCGTGCCATGCCGCGAATTCGGCCGGGATGCTGAAATAGCCGAGCTGCGCAAGCAGCGGCGTCCATTTTTCACGGTCGCGTCCGACCAGCCAGACACGCCCGGGCCGCCCCGGGTGGGCGGCGGCCAGGCGGGGGTCGCGCGTTCTGGCATCGAAGTTGACGCTTGCGTGCGCGCGCGTCATGCGCGCCAGTGCCTGGATGCGCTCGCCAAGTTCGGTCAGCGCGTCATCGGGCAGCGGATGGGCGACGTCCTTGTTGAATTGCGCGAGCACCCCCTGTTCAAGCTGGTGGCTGGCGTGATGCAGGGCGACGATGCCCTTGTCGATCAGAAATTCGGTGAAACTGTTGATCGAGACGGCGAGCTCGACGAAGTTCTCGAAAGCCGGCGCATCGAGATAGCGTCTCCAGGCATCCGCCAGGGCGAGGTTTTTCTGCAGGAGGTCGTCTGGCGTGCAGAGCATGCGGCGGGAGAACGAGGGCGGCGCGGAATGACTGCGCTTATTGCGCCCCTTCCTGCTCCAGCCTCAGGTATTGGTTGTAGGCATTCGCCCGGTTCGCTTCCATGAAGGCGGGCATGTTGCGGTATCTCGACCAGTCGATGCTGTCGTAGGCTTCTTCGAACGGCACGAGGTCGCGTGCCGCCTGCCCGAGTTCCTGGCGCAGGTATTTCAGATAGTCGCGCACGAACACGAGGTCCTGTTCGGGGTCGTGAGAGGCGCTGCCGTGGCCGGGAACGAGCACCTTCGGCTTCATCGCGATGAGGGTGTCGAGCGAGGCGATCCAGGCGCGGCTGTCGGCGTCGCCGACGAATGGCACGCGCCCGCGGAAGACCAGATCGCCCGCAAAGAGTACGCTGTCTTCCTGCACCAGCATCGCCATGTCTTCGGACGAATGCGCGGGGCCGACATAGCGCAGCGAAAAATGCACGCCCCCCAGCTCGAAATCGGTATCACCGGCGAGGAAGCGATCAGCTTCCAGCAGCCGCGTGTTGTCGTCCACCCAGGGGAAGAGCGCTTCCTTGCGCTGCATCAGGCGGTTCGCCGCGCTCTCGGTGCGGGTCTGCCCCTCGGCCAGACGGTGCGCCCAGATTTCCGCACCTTCCGCCTTGAATACCTGCAGGCCGTAGTAATGATCCGCGTGGTAATGACTGACGATCACATACCGGACCGGTTGTTTCGTGAGCTTGCGGATTTCGCCGAGCAGCCTGCGCGCAAGCGGCGGCGAGGCCAACGCATCGAACACCACCACGCCCGCCGGTGTGATGACGAAACCGGCGTTGGACATGAAACCCTGATTTGCGCTCGACGCGGCACCGGGCTGACCTTGCACGAAATAGCTGTGCGCGCCGACTTGCTCGGCTTTCATCGGAACGGTGACCCCGGGTTCGTCCGCATGCGCGACGGACAGGCTGGCGAAAAAAGCGAAAAGCAGGCACAGCAGGCGCATGTTCATGACTCTCTCCGAATTATTGGTTTGCATGGGGGATTATATAGACAGACCCGGGCATCGCGTGTGCCCGGCCAGGCTGTGGTATCTTCGATCTGCCGCAGGGAAGGAAGCATAGTGTTCAGGAAACAGTGGCCGGCTTTTTTGCTGGCATTCGTATTGCCCCTGTTGGGCGTGTTCTGGTGGTGGGGCGGCTTCGCGCCGGTGAAGCTTGTCGAGGGCGAGGCCGGGCCTTATCGCTACGCCTATCTCGAATACGAGGGGCCGATCAACGCCATGCGCAAGTCGCAGCGCCGGGTGCTGGACGAATTCGACGCGGCGGGAGTGCCTGCCGGCGACACCCTCACCGTGCTGTTTTCCGACCCGCGCGCCGCGCATGGAAGGGTGCGTGCCCACACGGGATACCTGCTCGCCGAGACCGACGCGCTGCCGCACGGCCTGAAGGAAGGACGGATCGAACGCCGTCCGGTGATATCGGCACAAGTCCGCGCCGCGATTCTGCTTGCCCCATCCAAGACTTACGATGTCCTGATCGATGCGCTCGCTGCACGTGGCCGGGCGCTGGTTCTGCCCACGGTCGAGCGCTACCATCCAGCCGGCGTGGTTGGCGGTGTTGGAACCTTCACCCTGGAAATGGGGCTGTGATGGCTTTCCTTTCGGTACTGGCCGCCGTCACGCTCGAACAGCTTCGTCCCCTGCGTCAGCCCCTTCCGCATTATCTGCACTACGGCCGCTATGCGCGCTGGCTGGAGCACCGCTTCAACGCAGGGGAATTCAGCCACGGAGCCATCGCCTGGGCAATGGCGATGCTCCCGCTCCTGGGCATCGTTTGGCTGATCCACCAGCTGCTCGACGGCATTTCGCCGGCGCTGGGCTGGGCATGGAGCGTCGCGGTGCTTTATTTCACCCTTGGCTTCAAGTATTACAGCGACGACGCCGAGCGCATCGCCCGGCTCGTGCGCGAAGGCGATATCGAAGGCGCGCGCGCCGCACTGGCGGCGTGGCGCGGCGGTGACTCCGGCAGTTTCTCCGCCGACGATCTTTTGCGCGTCACCATCGAACAGACCCTGGCGGCAAGCCACAGGCAGATGTTCGGCGTGCTGTTCTGGTTCGTCCTGCTCGCGCACATCGGGCCGGTCGGCGCGGCGCTGTATCGCGCGGCTTCCATCCTCGACCGGCGCTGGGCCGATTCGGGCGGGCTGTTCGGCGCGTTTGCGCAACGCGCCTTTCACGCGATCAACTGGCTGCCCGCGCGGCTAACTGCGCTCACCTATGCCATCGCAGGCAATTTCGAGGACGCCACCTACTGCTGGCGCACCCAGGCCGAATCGTGGCCGGAACCGGAGGAGGGCGTGCCGGTTGCCGCCGGCGCCGGTGCCATGGGCGTGAAGCTGGGACTAAGCGTCAACGTGGGCGGCGAAACCGTGTGGCGTCCGGAAATCGGCACCGGTCAGGCGCCCGATGCGGACTGTCTCGACAGCGTGACAGGCATGATCTGGCGTGGCCTGGCGATCTGGCTTGCGGTCGGCCTGCTGATCGTCATTGCCGGCTGGGCTGCCTGACGGTCATGGCGAATCGCCGTTAAACCTGTCCCATGCTCAACGCGCTCTGGGTCGGTTTTTTTCTGATCGCCTTCCTGATCGCGCTCGTCAAACTGCTTTTCCTCGGTGATGCCGAGACGATGGCGGCGCTGGTGAAGGCGCTGTTCGACAGCAGCAAGACCGCGTTCGAGATCGCGCTGGGGCTCACCGGCGTGATGGCGCTGTGGCTGGGCGTGATGAA
>CAZOVQ010000095.1:0-7098 GCA_964583195.1 uncultured Thiobacillus sp. | reverse complement strand
ACAGGTTGGGGTTCATGAAGGGGGTCATGGCGGCGGTGTAGAAGTTGGGGTCCATCGCGGCCGCCATCCACTTCATGGAAACGGCGGGATCCATGAACTGCATGTAGTTGGCCATGGTGGCCGGATTCATCATGCCGGTCATCATGTTCAGCGAGGTCTGGGGATTCATCATCGCGTTGCCCATGGCCATCGAGGTGGCGGGGTCGGTGACGGCCATCATCCAGGGCACGAAGGTCTTCGGGTCCTTGAACGCGGAGGCGTTCTGAGTCGGGTCGGTCATTTTGGCAACCCAGGCTTCGGAGGTGGTGGGGGTGGGGGCAGCGGCGGGGGCGCTGCCGTTGTCTAACGCAACAGAGGACACGGCGGCAGCGATCAGCGCGGCGGGCAGTTTGGCGATGGTCATGATGACTCCTGATTGAAAGCGTGGTTGACGAAATAAACTGGAAAAACAATAAGCTACTCGTATGAGCGGAAAGAATATTAGCATATTATGTTTATTGTAAACGGGCAAAAACCTACCAGGAAGTCGGAATGTACCAGGCCGGTTGTTGTCGGCTTTCCACACACGCACCGCACGGATTTCCGGCTGTCCCTATGCCTGTTTCCTGCCCTCGCGCTCGAAGTCGCCAGCTTTCAGGTGCATCTGGTATTCGCTCAACATGGTGCGGACTTTGCCACTCAGGAGATAAAGACCGATGAAGTTGGGAAAGGCCATCGCCAGCACCAGAAGATCGGTGAAATCGACCATGTTCGCCGCGCTGGCGACCGAGGCCACGACGATGAAGGCCAGGAACAGTACACGGTAGACCATCGAGGTCCGTTCGCCGAAAAGGTAGGCCCAGCAGCGTTCGCCATAGTAGGACCAGGAAATCAGGGTGCTGTAGGCGAACAGCACCACCGACAGCGTCAGGATGGCGGGGAACCAGGCAGACACGGTGGCGAAGGCGACGGACGTGAGCGCGGCACCCTGCGAGGCCTCGCGCAGAGGCAGCGTCGCCGGGTCATTGTCTACACCGGTGACGATGATGACCAGCGCCGTCATGGTGCAGATGACGATGGTGTCGATGAAGGGCTCGTACAGCGCGACCATGCCCTGGCGAATCGGGTATTTGACCGAGGCCGTCGAGTGGACGATGGCTGCCGAGCCCAGACCCGCTTCGCTGGAAAACACCGCACGCTTGAACCCCTGCACCAGCGCGCCCACCATTCCGCCGGTCACTGCGACGGGGTTGAATGCCTCGACGACGATCCGGGTCAGCGCGGCTGGTACCTGCTCGATGTTCGTCAGGACGATCCAGAGGCAGGCTGCAAGATAGATCAGCACCATGCCAGGAACCACGGCTTCGGCGGTATGGGCGATGCGCCGGAGACCTCCGACGATGACGACGCCCACCGCCACGCCCATGAGGAGGCCGTAGGCGATCGGCGTATCGTTGAAGAAAGGCAGTTGCGCTTGCACCGCACCGAGCGACTGGCTGATCTGGAATGCGCCGCCCGCGCCAAAGGAACCGAGGACGGTGAAAACGGCGAACAACCCGGCGAGCCATTTGCCGCTTTGTGGCAGATTGAATTCCGCCAGCCCCCGCGACAGATATTCCATCGGCCCGCCCATGATGCGGCCGTCCGGCCGCAGTTCGCGGTAGTGCTGGGCGAGCGTGGCTTCGGTGAACTTGGTCGTCATGCCGAGAAAGCCGGCGACGATCATCCAGAACGTCGCGCCCGGCCCGCCGATCGAAATGGCGATCGCCACACCGGCGATGTTGCCCAGGCCGACGGTCGCCGAAAGCGCGGTAGTCAGTGCCTGGAATGGACTGACCTCCCCCTGGTCGTCGGCCGTGCGGTACTTGCCGCGCATCACGCGGAAGGCGTGCCGCATCATGCGCAGGTTGACGAAGCCGAAGCGCAGCGTGAGGAAGGAGGCGCCGACGATGAGCCAGGCGACGATGAAGGGCATGACAGGCTCGCCGGGGAATAAGTCAAAAAAGATGACGCGGGCCAGATGCGCGTTCAGCGCGCCAAAGAAACCGTCGATCGCGCCGGGCTCCGCCGCGCGCGCGCCTGTCGTGAGCAGGCCCGCGAACAGCACCAGTATGATTGAACGTATCGTCACCGGCTTCTCTCCGGGTTGTTATCGGGCACAACGATAACAAACTTGCCGTTCGAACGGCAGTCACAAAAAAATGGGGCCGACGCTGCCGCGCCAGCCCCACTCCCGAAATCGCCGTGATTTACTTCAGACCCAGCACCCAGGCGATGATTTTCTTCGCATCGTCGTCCTTGACCTGCGGGTTGGGCGGCATCGGCACCGAACCCCATACACCCTTGCTGCCTTTCTTGACCTTGGCGAGGAGTTCGTCGGCGGCCTTGGCGTCGCCGGCGTATTTCTTGGCGACATCCTTGAATGCGGGGCCGACGATTTTCTTGTCGACGCCGTGGCAGGACAGGCAGGCGTTCTTCTGCGCCAGCGCCTGGTCGGCAGAGGCGGCGCCGGCACTCGCCAGAAGGGCGGCGGACAGAGCGGTCAGGATCAAGTTTTTCATGATTGAGATTCTCCGTGGAAATCGGTCGGGGGGTTGGCGCGCACTCAGCACGCGCCCGCAATATTAAGCCTATTTATCCGCCATGCAAGACAGGGAGTTGGGTATTTGCTACCAGGGCCGGTAAAACTTTGTTATTCTCACTCGACGAGTTCCCGGTAGGCGTGCCAGCTGGCATGGCCCAGCCAGGGAAAAATCAGCGCCATGGCGATGAAGTTGCTGGCGAACCCGACCGCGATAAACGCCGCGATGAGCGCCGCCCAGCCCAGCGCCGGGACAAAATTGATGCGGGTCGCCATGAAACTCGTGACCAGCGCGGTGGCGAAATCCACCTTGCGATGCAGCAACATGGGCAAGGACACCAGCGACAGGCTGAACGTCATCAGCGCGAGCACGCCGCCGAAAGCGAGGTAGGCCAGCACGAAATCGGTGTGCTGCATGACAGCGTCGAGGCTCAGCAGATCTTCCAGGCCGGAGATTCCCGAACCGTTGAGAAACAGGCCGACCAGTATCGCCGAAATCCGCTCCCACACCGACAGGACAAATACCAGCATCAGCGCATACAGGCCGAGCGAGGCAGGATTGGCGCGCCACGCCAGCAAGGGGGTGAACAGGGACGGCAGTTTGTGATGGTGCTCGATGCGATGGCTCACGCAGTAAAAAACCGTGGCAAGCACCGGTGCGACGATGAGAAAACCCGAGGTCAACGCCATCGCCAGATGCGGTTTGTCCCAAGCCCCGTGTACCAGCGCGTAGCCCAGCACGGCGAAGACCACGCCGTAGACCAGGCTCGACCGCCAGGCCTGCGCCATGTCGCGTGCACCCGCCGCAAGCCAGTGGAAGGAACGGTTCCACGCTACGACGCGAATGCCGGGCAGCGCCATGCTCGCAGCGACGGGGTGGAAAACGGCATGTTCGCTATGGGTGCTCATCGTGTCCTCCTGAAAAAACGGAACTGCAAATTTCTCACGCTTGTTTGATAGCAGCCGCATGGCCGGGTTCCAAGCAGGAAACGCTGATACGCGCACGGGAATCGAGGCGCGCCTTATGAAGAAACCGCTCATTGCATCGATCGAAGCACGCCACGGCCGCCCAGGGCCGCTAGCCATGCGCCGGCGTCAAAGCGTGTCGAGATCGCTCGTGGGCGGCAGGCAGCGCGTGCCGGCGCACACCCAGGCGGTCGGCTCGCCGCAGTCGGGATGCGCCAGCGCGGCCGGTAGGGATGCGCCGTTCGGCACGGCGAGCATCAGGTCGCGCGCCGCAAGGCGAGGGGCAAGCCGCGCGGCGGCGGCTCGCAGGGCGTCGGCTGGGCCGCGCAGCACGATTCGACGCGGCGGGACGAGCGCGGTATCGAGCACCGCGAGCAGGCTCGCAAAGGCCACCGGCTGCGCCGCAAGCCAGGGGAAATGGCAGTCCAGGCAGCGCGCGGCAGCGTCGAGATAACGTGCTTCGCCGAGCAGATGTCCCAGGCGTTGCAAGGCGGACGCGGCGACACCATTGCCTGCAGGCGTGGCCTGGTCGTGGCCGGGTTTCTGGCGAGCGATCAGGGCTTCGTGATCGTGGCTGGTGAAGAAGAAACCGCCGGCTTCGGTGTCCTCGAAATGCGCCAGCAGGGCGTCGGCGAGCGCGCACGCCCAGTCGAGGTCGGTTCGACGATACGCAGCCTGCAAGGATTCCAGCAAGGCATCGAGCAGGAAGGCGTAATCGTCGAGATAGGCATTGAGCCGGGCTTCGCCGTTCTGGTAGCAGGCCAGCAGACGTCCGTCCCGCCACAGCCGGGCGTGCAGGAAATCGAGCGCCGCCTGCGCTTCCGCCACCCAGTCCTGCCGGCTCATGACCCGCCCGGCATGCGCCAGCCCGGCGACCATCAGCGCGTTCCAGCTGGTGAGCTGCTTGTCGTCGCGGCCGGGCCGCACACGCTTTGCCCGCGCCGCGAACAGCCTGGCCCGCGCGGCGGCGAGGCGCGTAGCAGCTGCGTCGGGCGACAGCTTCAGGTTTGTGGCGACTTTGTCGAGTGGCTTCGCGAGGACGGGATTCCAGTACGCATGCTCGAAGTTGGGCGCTGTGTCGAAACCGTATACCGCTGCCGCCACCGCATACTCCTCGGCAGACAACAGGGTGCGCACTTCGTTCTGTGTCCACACATAGAACCTGCCCTCTTCGCCTTCGGAATCCGCGTCGAGCGCGGAACAGAATCCGCCGTCCGGACCGCGCATCTCGCGCAACGCCCAGGCGACGATGCCTTCGGCCGTCTCTCGGTAAAGCGTCTCGCCGGTGAGCGCCCAGGCATCGGCATAGAGCGCGAGCAACGGGCCGTTGTCGTAGAGCATCTTCTCGAAATGCGGGATCGCCCAGTGCGCATCCACCGAATAGCGGCAGAAACCGCCGCCGAGCTGGTCGGCGACGCCGCCCGAAGCCATTTTCGTCAGCGTGAACAGCGCCAGTTCGCGCGCCCGTGCCTCACCCTGCCGCGCCTGACGCAGGAGAAACGCCAGTTCGGCCGGCCGCGGAAATTTCGGCGCGCGCGAAAATCCGCCCCACAGCGGATCGAATGCCGCTTCGAGATCGCGCATCGCCGCACTCAGTGGCGCGCCATCCCAGGCGTCGCGGGGAACGGGTTGCGGGTGTTCGCCGGCGAGTGCCTCGCGCACCGCCTCGTTCTGCGCCAGCACTTCGCTGCGCCGCTCACGCCAGGCGCGGGCGACGTTCTCCATCAGATCGACGAAACCGGGCAGCTTGTAGCGCGGTGTCTTCGGGAAATAAGTGCCGGCAAAAAAAGGTGTCTGATCCGGCGCGAGAAACACGGTGAGCGGCCAGCCGCCGCCGCGGCGGGCAAGCAACTGGTGCGCGGTCTGATATATCTGGTCGAGATCGGGCCGTTCTTCGCGGTCGACCTTGATGTTGACGAAACGCCGATTCATCGTCGCCGCGACCTCGGCGTCCTCAAAGCATTCGTGCGCCATCACATGGCACCAGTGACAGGCCGAATAGCCGATCGACAGCAGGATGGCTTTATCCTCGCGGCGCGCCTTATCCAGTGCTTCTGCCCCCCACGGGTACCAGTCCACCGGGTTGTCGGCGTGCTGCAGCAGATAGGGGCTGGTTTCATGCGCAAGGCGGTTGGGCATGGTGGCGTTAATAGTTGATTGAATCTGTCAACAATTGTACGCTTCCGCGACGACGTTTCATCAGGAGAATCCCCATGTCCCAGGAATGGTTCGAAGCTGCCCGCACCGGCGACGCCGTCAAACTCAAGTCGCTGCTCGCCGCCGGCGCCGCCCCCGCCAGCGCCGACGAGGCGGGTGAAACCGCACTGATGCTGGCCGCGCACCACGGCCATCTCGCCGCCGTGCAGGCGCTGATCGCCGCCGGTGCCGACGTCAACGCCGCGTCGCCGCAGGGCTGGACGGCGCTGGCCCGCGCCGCTTACAACGGCGAAACGGAACGCGGCTATGTCGAGGTCGTCGAAGTGCTGGCGGACGCCGGTGCCAATCTGGATGCCCGCATCTTCTTCGGCATCACCCCGCTCATGCTGGCCGCCGGCGGCGGTGACGCCTCGGTGGTGGAATGCCTCATCAATCGGGGAGCCGACGTGCTCACGCCCAACGAAGGGGGCCGCACCGCCCGCATGATGGCGAACGACCGTTTCTACGTGGATGTGATCAATCTCTTGACCGAGGCCGAACGCCAGCTCGGCGTCACGGAAGAAGGCACCTGCTCAACGACCAGGAGCGTGGTCAAGCCGCAGGTGGTCAACCTGCTGAAGCCGACCTCGCACTGATTGCCCGGGGCTTGCCCCTCGCCCGCATGCGGGGGATGGGCATCAACACTCAGGCATCCAGCCAGTCGATCAATCCGCTCCACTGTTCGATGTCGCGCTCGGCGACGTGATGCGGCAGATCGAACAGGCTTCGCCCCTCGAAGGCGGCGTTGACGTAGGTCTGCGTGTTGCGCAGCCAGGCCAGCACCGGCAGCCCCTGCTGCGCCATGAACTGTTCCAGCGTGACGCCGGCGCGGGTGCGCGGATCGACGCGCATGCCGACCACGCCGACGAAGGCATGGCCGCGGCGCACCGCTTTCTCCGCGGCGAGCGCGGCAAGGAAATCCTGGCTGGCGCGGATATCGAACAGCGACGGCGCGATCGGCACCGCCACCTTGTGCGCGAGCTTCAGCGCACGCTCCAGATTCTTGCCGTGCAGCCCGGCCGGCGTGTCGATCACCAGCCAATCGGTCTCGCCGCGCTGTCCGTCCTGCATGAGTTCGATGTCGGGCAGCGCCATGTCGCGCGCCGCCAGCCAGTGGGTGGCCGACTTCTGCCGATCCAGGTCGAGCATCGCCACGCGTCGACCCTGCGAAGCGAGCCAGCCCGCCAGATTGATCGACAGCGTGGTCTTGCCGCTGCCGCCTTTGGGATTGGCAACCAGAATCGCGTGCATGGCGCTGCCTTATCGAGGTTCGACCGAATACTTGACCGACATGGTGTGAGTCGCCCCCGGCGCGACGGTCACGGTGTCGTCCATCGCGTTGCCGGACTCCACGCACACCATTTCGCGCCAGCCGG
>CAZOVQ010000094.1:0-7119 GCA_964583195.1 uncultured Thiobacillus sp. | reverse complement strand
GGCTGTATTCGTTCTTCATCATGTTCACCATCGGCATCACCAAGGGCCGCTGGAATACTCTGGTGACAGCCCTCCAGCAATTCAAGTCCGATTACGACGAGAACCAGCCCTTGTGGCGTGTGCTGCCCGAGTTCATCGAAAAGCATCCGCGTTACGAGAAAATCGGACTGCGGGACCTGTGCGAGCAGATCCACGCCATCTACAAGGCCAACGATGTGGCGCGTCTGACGACCGAAATGTATCTGTCGGAAATGGCACCGGCGATGCGGCCGGCCGACGCATTTGCCAGGATGGCACACCGTGAGATCGAGCGCGTCGAGATCGACCAGCTCGAAGGCCGGATCACCGCCATGCTGGTGACACCTTATCCGCCGGGCATCCCGCTGCTCATTCCCGGGGAACGCTTCAACGCCACGATCGTCCGCTATCTCCAGTTCACGCGCGATTTCAACGAAAGGTTTCCGGGCTTCGAAACCGACGTGCACGGTCTGGTCGAACAGATGGTTGACGGCGAGTCACGCTACTACGTCGATTGTGTGGCCTGATCCGGGGCGAAAAGCAGCCCGGCATGGGGCGTCCGGCTTGATTTTTCAGGGAACGGGCGTATGATGCCGGCTCCCCGCCTTGCGGGGATGTTTTTTGAACCTTGCCCCACCGCACCGCAGCGGGGGGCTTACCCGAAAGGAAACTCGATGCGGCATTACGAAATCGTATTCATCGTCCACCCCGATCAGAGCGAGCAGGTGCCCGCCATGATCGATCGCTACAAAAGCAACATCAGCAGCCGCGACGGCAAGATTCACCGCCTGGAGGACTGGGGTCGCCGCCAGATGGCCTATCCGATCCAGAAGATGCACAAGGCCCACTATGTGCTGATGAACATCGAGTGCGACCAGGAAACCCTGGCGGAACTCGAACATGGTTTCAAGTTCAACGACGCCGTGCTGCGCCACCTGACCATCAAGCGCGACGCAGCGGTGAGCACGCCTTCGCCGATGATGAAGGAAGAAAAATCGCGCGATCTCCTGGGCAGCGCCAAGCCTGAAACCCCCGCTGAGACAGCCGCCGCAGCCTGATCGCGGCGCGTCGAATGCGTGAACCGGTTGCTCATCAGCGGCACCCTCATCCGGGTTGACCCCATGCGCTACAGTCCGGCCGGCGTGCCGATCGCGGAAGCGGCGATTCTGCACCGTGGCGACCTCGACGTGTCAGGCCGGGAACGCAAGCTCGAATGCGAGCTGACGATCCAGGCGAGCGGGGTGCTTGCCAGTTACCTGGCCCGGCTTCAGGCTGGCGACAAGGTCGAATTGGAGGGCGCATTGAACCGGCGCAGCGTGTACAGCAGACAATTGATCCTGATAGTGAATCGAATCGGAAAGGAATGAATCATGGCTCGTCCCATGGGTGGTAAATCCGGCGGCAAGTTCGCCAACAAGCGCCGCGACAGCGGCAATCGCGGCCTCTTCAAGCGTCGCAAGTTCTGCCGCTTCACGGCGGAAAAAGTCGCCGAGGTGGATTACAAGGACGTCGATGTGCTGAAGGAATTCATCAGCGAAAACGGCCGCATCATCCCGGCCCGCATCACCGGCACCAAGGCGCACTACCAGCGCCAGCTCGGCACCGCGATCAAGCGTGCGCGCTTTCTTGCGCTCATGCCCTACACCGACCTGCATTGAGGAGACGGCCATGCAAGTGATTCTGATGGACAAGGTCGTCAACCTGGGCAACCTGGGCGACGTGGTCAAGGTGAAGGACGGCTACGCCCGCAACTTCCTCATCCCTACCGGCCGCGCACGTCGCGCGACGCAGGCCAACATGGAAGCCTTCGCCGCCCAGAAAGCCGAACTCGAGCGGGTCGCCGCGGAGAAGCTTGCCGATGCGCAGCGTCGCGGCGAAAAGCTCGAAGGCGTGACCGTGACGATCACGCAGAAAGCCGGCGTCGATGGCCGTCTGTTCGGTTCGGTCACCAACGCCGATATCGCCGAAGCCCTGAAGGCGCAAGGCCATGAAGTTGCGAAGGTCGACGTGCATCTGCCCGAGGGCCCGTTCAAGGCCGCCGGCGAATACAGCGTGGTGCTCGGACTGCATCACGACGTTTCCGCCAGCATCACGGTCGTGGTGGTCGGCGAACAGTAAGCGCCGTCCCGCCAAACCGGAAAAGGGCCTGCGGGCCCTTTTTTATTCCCGCTCGTCCACGGCTTATCCACAGGCTTGCCCCTTGGTCGGGGGCAGGGCGCAGACTAGAATCCTGCCATGGCCGCCCTACACCCCCTGAGCATACAAACCGACCCGCAGATCACCCAGATGCGTCTGCCGCCGCATTCGCTGGAAGCCGAGCAGGCGGTGCTCGGCGGTCTTCTGCTCGAGAACGGCGCTTGGGACCGCATCGGCGACGTGGTGTCCGAGTCCGATTTCTACCGCCAAGATCACCGCCAGATACTCAAGGTCATCGTCCGTCAGATCGCGGAAAACCGTCCGGCCGACGCGGTGACCGTCACCGAGGCACTGCAATCCCTGGGTGAACTCGAAAGTGTTGGCGGACTCGCCTATATCGTCGCACTGGCGAGCAATACCCCGTCCGCCGCGAACATCCGACGCTACGCCGAGATCGTGCGCGAGCGCGCCGTTATGCGCCGGCTTGCCGAAGTCGCCACCGGGATTGCCGACAGTGCCTACGCGCCGGCCGGGCGTCCGGCTTCGCAATTGCTTGACGAGGCCGAAGCAAAGATATTCGAGATCGCCGAGTCCGGCAGCCGCGGCCAGGCAGGCTTCACGGAAATCAAGCCCTTGCTGAAGGAGGTCGTCGAGCGTATCGATGAGCTTTATCACCGCGACAACGATTCCGGTGTGACCGGTGTGCCAACGGGCTTCCACGACCTCGACCAGAAGACCTCCGGCCTGCAACCGGGCGACCTCATCATCGTCGCCGGCCGCCCGTCGATGGGCAAGACCGCATTTTCGATCAACATCGGCGAAAACGTCGCACTCGACACGGGGCTTCCGGTGGCGGTGTTCTCCATGGAAATGGGTGGCGCGCAGCTGGTGATGCGGATGATAGGCTCGGTCGGCAAGCTCGACCAGCACCGCCTGCGCACCGGCAAGCTGGGTGAGGACGACTGGCAGCGCCTTACCTACGCACTGGGAAAACTCAACGACGCACCGGTGTTCATCGACGAGACGCCGGGACTCAACGTGCTCGAACTGCGTGCGCGTGCGCGCCGCCTGATGCGCCAGTGCGGCAAGCTCGGCCTCATCGTCATCGACTATCTGCAACTGATGTCAGCCAGCAGTTCCGGCGAGAACCGCGCGACCGAGATTTCCGAAATCTCCCGTGCATTGAAGGCGCTGGCCAAGGAACTCGAGGTGCCGGTCATCGCGCTGTCGCAGTTGAACCGCGGCCTGGAACAGCGCCCGAACAAACGGCCGGTGATGTCCGATCTGCGCGAATCCGGCGCCATCGAACAGGATGCCGACGTGATCCTGTTCATCTACCGCGACGAGGTCTACAACCCCGACACCCAGGACAAGGGCACCGCCGAGATCATCATCGGCAAGCAGCGCAACGGCCCGATCGGCAGCGTGCGTCTCGCCTTTCTCGGCGAGTACACGCGCTTCGAATCACTGGCGCAACCCGGTAGCTACTAAGCCGATGCGGCCGATCCGGGCGCGGATTTCCGCGGGGGCCATGGCGCACAACCTGCGTCTGGCGCGGCGGCATGCCGGCACGGCACGGGTGCTGGCCGTCGTGAAGGCCAATGCCTATGGCCATGGCCTGTCCCGTGCCCGGCGTGCCTTTGCGGCTGCCGACGGGTTTGCCGTGCTGACACTCGAAGAAGCTGCCGCCCTGCGACAACTGGGGGTCGGGCAACCCATACTGCTGCTCGAGGGGCCGTTCAGCGCGGACGAGCTCGGGCTGTGCGCCGACCTTGACCTGTGGCCGGTGCTGCATGCGCCGGAGCAACTCGACTGGCTGGAACGCATGCCGCCTTCACGACCCCTGTCGGTCTTCCTCAAGTTCGACAGCGGCATGCACCGCCTGGGATTTCCGCTGGACGGTCATGCGCAGCGCATTGCACGCGTGCAAGCCATGCCCGGCGTGGCCGATATCGTGCTCATGACCCACTTCGCGCAGGCTGATGAACCAGCGGGGGTGGACTGGCAACTGCGGCCTTTTCTGTCTGTGGTCGATGCCTGTGGCCTTCCCTGGAGCAGTGCCAATTCCGCCGCACTGCTGCGCCATCGCGGCACGGAAGGCAACTGGGTGCGGCCCGGCATCATGCTGTACGGGTCGTCGCCCTTTGCCGACACGACGGCGGCGCAACTCGGGCTGCGTGCCGCCATGCGGCTGGAGTCCGAATTGATCGGCGTGCGCACGATCCTGCCGGGCGAGGGGGTGGGGTACGGACTGTCATTTCGGGCGGATCGGCCCATGCGTGTCGGCGTGGTCGCCTGCGGCTATGCCGACGGCTACCCTCGGCACGCGCCGACCGGCACACCGGTTGCGGTCGGCGGACGGCCGACGCGCACCCTGGGACGGGTGTCGATGGACATGCTGTGCGTGGACTTGAGCGGCTGCCCCGAGGCCGGTTGGGGCAGTCCCGTCGAATTGTGGGGGGAGACGGTTCCGGTCGACGCAGTGGCCGCGGCAGCCGGCACCGTCGGCTACGAACTGCTGTGCGCGCTGGCGGCGCGGGTACCGGTCGAGGAAATCGACTGACGGGACACGCCGTTCAGTGCGTGGTGCCGAACGACGGATCGCGCGTGCCGGGCGGCATCGGCAGTCCCGCGTAGCGGCTTGCCTGGGCGATTGGGCCGCGCGGGAACAGATTGTAGAGGAACTTGTGTCCACCCAGGCCGGCGAATTCCTCTTCGAGACTGTGCTGCAGGATGCGTGCGTTCACGATGCCGCCATGTTCCGCGTAGCAGTCGCGTAGATAGCGAATGATCCCGAGGTGGTCGTCGGTGAGTTCGAGGCCGTCCGCACGGGCCATCTTGACGGCCTGCGTCTCGCTCCAGGGGGCGAGTTCGGCCAGGTGGCCGCGGATGTCGGGCGAGGAATGTTCCTGGCTTATCCATTTGTTGATGTCAAGCATGATGCGCTCCTTGAGGGTTCGGTCCATGGATATCCGCTGCCGGGCGATGTCGCGCCGCGAACCGCCCGCGCGGAATGACTCATTTATAGAACGCGCCCATCGAATTCCAAGCCGTGGGATCGCCTGCCCTTGCGGAAAAGATTGATCGGGACGCTGCCGGTCTTACCCCAGCGTCTGCACGAATGCCAGCACCTCGGCCGCATGCCCCGGCGCTTTCAGTCCGCGCCATTCCCGGACCAGCCTGCCGTCCCTGTCGAAGACGAAGGTGCTGCGCTCGATGCCGCGCACCTGCTTGCCGTACATGTTCTTCAGCTTCATCACGCCGAACAGTTCGCAGATTTTTTCTTCGGGATCGGCGAGCAGATCGAAGGGGAAGCCGTGTGTGGCCTTGAAACCTTCGTGAGACTTGAGGCTGTCGCGCGAGACGCCGACGACGATGCTGCCGGCTTTGGTGAAATCCTGGTGGAGATCGCGGAATTCCTGGCCTTCGAGGGTACAGCCCGAGGTGTTGTCCTTGGGATAGAAGTAGACGACGACGATCTGGCCGCGGTGATCGGACAGCCTGAACGTGCCGCCGCCGGTGGCGGGCAGCGTGAAGTCCTGGATGGCGGGGGCGTTCATGGCATTCTCCTCAGGATGACGATTTCAGTAATACGATGACGGCGCCGGCGCCGCCGTCCACGGCGCGCGCCTGACAGAACGCCAGCACGTCATCGCGCTGCATCAGCCAGTGGCGCACCTTGTTCTTCAGCACTGGTAGACGGTTCTTCGAACCATGGCCCTTGCCGTGGATGACGCGCACGCAGCGCCGGTCGGTGCGCAGGCAGCGGTTGAGAAACCCGGCCAGCGCCACGCGTGCTTCGTCGCCGCTGTGGCCGTGCAGGTCGAGTTCGGCCTGAATCACCCAGCCGCCCCGCCGCAGCTTGCGCAGGGCGGCGGCGGGCACGCCCGGGCGCACGAAGAAGAGTGCCTCGCCGGTGGACAGGGCGGCTTCCTCGTCCCAGGGGTCGGCGAGCGCGTCGATCAGAACCTGGCGCTCGTCGGCGAGACGCTGCCGCGCCTGCGCTCTGGGGCGGGGGCGATTCAGTTCGGCGCGGCCCGACGGCGGCAACGGCACGACGTCGGCCACGGCGCGGCGAAACAGCAGGGCGTCGTCAGGCTGCGAATCGGGCGAGCGGGATGCGGGAGGCGAAGCCGGCGGTGCGGCGACCTGCTCGCGCAGCGCGCGGCGCACACGCGCCAGCGCCTCGAGGGAGGCGGGGGCAAGCGCACTGCCACTGGCGCGTTTCATGCGGGTTACCGCATCAGGAAACGCTCAGGACTTGCCCAGCGCGTCGAGGTAGCGCTCGGCATCGAGCGCGGCCATGCAGCCGGTGCCGGCGCTGGTGACGGCCTGGCGGTAGATGTGATCCTGCACGTCACCAGCGGCGAACACGCCTTCGATGTTGGTGGCGGTGGCGTTACCCTTGTTGCCACCCTTTGTCACGATGTAGCCGCCTTCGAGTTCGAGTTGCCCTTCGAAGATTGCGGTATTGGGCTTGTGGCCGATGGCGATGAAGATGCCGGTGAGCGCGATGTCGCGGGTGCTGCCATCCTTCGTGCTCTTGATCCTCATGCCGGTGACGCCGGTTTTGTCGCCCAGCACTTCGTCCAGCGTGCTGTCGAGCGCAAGGGTGATCTTGCCTTCCTTTACCTTGTCCATCAGGTGGTCGACCATGATTTTCTCGGCCTTGAAGCTGTCGCGGCGGTGTACCAAGGTCACGTGGCTGGCGATGTTGGCCAGATACAGCGCCTCTTCCACGGCGGTGTTGCCACCGCCGATGACTGCGACTTGCTGGCCCTTGTAGAAGAAGCCGTCGCAGGTGGCGCAGCCGGACACGCCCTTGCCCATGAACGCCTGCTCCGAGGGTAGGCCCAGATACATGGCCGAGGCGCCGGTGGCGATGATGAGCGCATCGCAGGTGTAGGTGCCGGCATCGCCCACCAGGGTGAAGGGCTTTTCGGTGAGCTTGGCGGTGTGGATCTG
>CAZOVQ010000093.1:0-7121 GCA_964583195.1 uncultured Thiobacillus sp. | reverse complement strand
TTACGCGATCAAACTGCTGCACGAAAAGATCGGCAAGCTGCGCGAACTCTCGCCCTTGTGGGAAATGTTCAAGGAAGGCATCGACCTCAACACCGTGCAGTGGGCGGCACATTGAAAGGCAGGGGATAAGGCGCTAGGGGTTAGGGTTTTCGTGCGGCCAATGGCCGCGCCAATTGAGTGGCGGCGCGAAGCGCCACAAAACCCCTAGTCCCTAGTCCCTAATCCCTAGCCCCAAACCGGCGACTGAAAGGAGCAACGAAATGTCTTACAGCGAAAAAGTCCTCGACCACTACGAAAACCCCCGTAACGTCGGTTCCTTCACCAAGGACGACGAAGGCATCGGCACCGGCATGGTCGGCGCACCGGCCTGCGGCGACGTGATGAAGCTGCAAATCAAGGTCGGTGCGGATGGCCGCATCGAAGACGCCAAGTTCAAGACCTACGGCTGCGGCTCGGCGATCGCATCGAGCTCGCTCGTCACCGAGTGGGTCAAGGGCAAGACGCTCGACCAGGCGATGGAAATCAAGAACACGGCGATTGCCGAAGAACTGGCCCTGCCGCCGGTGAAGATCCACTGCTCGATCCTCGCCGAGGACGCCATCAAGGCGGCCGTGGCGGACTACAAGCAGAAGAAGGGTCTGGAGTAAGCCATGGCCGTTACCCTGTCCGAACGCGCTGCTCAGCACGTTTCGAACTACCTCGCCAAGCGCGGCAAGGGGGTCGGCATCCGCCTCGGCGTACGCACCACCGGCTGCTCGGGGATGGCCTACAAGCTTGAATTTGCCGACGAAGTGCCGGAAGGCGACGAGGTGTTCGTGAGCCATGGCGTGACCGTGTTCGTCGACCCGAAGAGCCTGGCCTACATTGACGGCACAGAACTCGATTACGCCCGCGAAGGCCTGAACGAAGGCTTCAAGTTCAACAACCCGAACGTGAAGAACGAGTGTGGCTGCGGCGAGTCGTTCAACGTTTGAAGGGTGCGAGGGGTGAGGCGTGAGGTGCAAGCGCCACGCCTCACCCCTTTCGCCTCACACCGCACTCGACCATGCAAACCCACTTCGAACTTTTTCAGCTCCCCGCGACCTACGCGCTGGATCGGGACAAGCTCGACGCCGCCTACCGCGAGTTGCAGAACACGGTGCACCCTGATCGCTTTGCGGCCAAACCCGAAGCGGAACAGCGCGTGGCGATGCAGTGGGCAACGCAGGCCAATGAGGCCTACCAGACACTGAAGCACCCGGTAAACCGGGGCGTGTACCTGTTGCAATTGCGGGGAATCGACGCACTCGACGCGACCGATACTAAAATGTCGCCCGCATTCCTGATGCAGCAGATGGAATGGCGTGAAGCCATCGACGAAGCGCGCAGCAAGCGCAGCGTGGACGCACTCGATGCGTTGACGGCGGAACTCCGCCGCACGCACAAGTCCATCGAGACGAAACTGGTCGAACTGCTGGATCAGGCCCGCGACAATGATGGCGCACGCGAAGCGGTGCGCCAGTTGCGTTTCATGGACAAACTCATCGCTGAGATTGGCGACGTGTACGAAGAAATCGAAAACTGATGGCCCTGCTGCAAATTTCCGAACCTGGCATGTCCACTGCGCCGCACCAGCACCGGCTGGCGGTGGGGATCGACCTTGGCACGACCAATTCCCTCGTCGCCACGGTGCGATCCGGGCTGGCAGTCGTGCTCGACGATGCGGACGGCCACGCACTGCTGCCCTCGGTGGTGCGCTACCGTGCGGATGGTGGCACGGACGTCGGCGTCAAGGCGCAAAAAGTGCTTAACGCCGACCCGCACAACACCATCGTTTCGGTGAAACGCTTCATGGGACGCGGGCTGGCAGACATCGAGGATGCAGCGAGTTCGCCTTATCGCTTCGTCGACGCGCCCGGCATGGTGCAGATCAAGACCTGTGCCGGCGCGAAAAGCCCGGTCGAGGTCTCGGCGGAAATCCTCGGAGTGCTGCGTGCGCGTGCCGAGGCTGCGCTGGGCGGCGAACTTGTCGGCGCGGTCATCACCGTGCCCGCGTATTTCGACGATGCGCAGCGCCAGGCGACCAAGGACGCGGCGCAACTGGCGGGCCTGAATGTTTTGCGTCTGTTGAACGAACCCACTGCCGCCGCGATCGCCTATGGGCTCGACAACGCAGCCGAGGGAGTTTATGCCGTCTACGATCTGGGGGGCGGTACCTTCGACATTTCCATCCTCAAATTGTCGAAGGGGGTATTCGAGGTGCTCGCCACCAACGGCGACTCGGCCCTGGGCGGCGATGATTTCGACCAGCGCGTGTTTTGCTGGATGGTCGAGCAGGGACGCTTCCAGCCGCTGTCCGCAGCCGATGCGCGGCTGCTGCTGACCAAGGCGCGCGACGCCAAGGAAACGCTCACTGAACACGACGAAGTCCGCATTACCGCCGTGCTCACGACCGGCGAAATGCTCGATGCCACGCTTGCCGCCGCCGATTTCAACGCCATGACCGCAAGTCTCGTCGGCAAGACGCTTGCGCCGACCCGCCGCGCGCTGCGCGACGCGGGACTGGACATCGACGAGGTGAAGGGCGTGGTCATGGTCGGCGGCTCGACCCGCATGCCCTGCATCCGCCAGGCCGTCGCCGAGTTCTTCAGGCAGACGCCGCTGACCAACCTCGATCCCGACAAGGTCGTTGCGCTCGGTGCCGCGATGCAGGCCGACGTGCTGGCCGGCAACCGCGCCGGCGACGACTGGCTGCTGCTCGACGTGATTCCGCTGTCGCTCGGCCTTGAGACCATGGGCGGGCTCACGGAAAAGGTCATCCCGCGCAACACCACGATTCCTACCGCGCGCGCGCAGGACTTCACCACCTTCAAGGACGGTCAGACGGCGATGAGCGTGCACGTGCTGCAGGGCGAGCGCGAGCTCGCCGCCGACTGCCGTTCGCTGGCGCGCTTCGAGCTGCGCGACATTCCGCCGATGGTGGCAGGGGCGGCACGCATCCGCGTCACTTTCCAGGTCGATGCCGACGGCCTGCTGTCGGTGTCGGCGCGCGAGCAGAGCAGCGGCGTCGAGGCGAGCGTACAGGTCAAACCCTCCTACGGCCTTGGCGACGAGGAAATCACGCGCATGCTCAAGGACGCCTTCACCCACGCCAGGGACGACATGTATGCGCGCGCGCTGAACGAACAGATCGTCGACGCGCAGGGACTCATCGCTGCGACCCGCGCGGCCCTCGCCGAAGACGGCGAGCTGCTGGCAGCGGAGGAGGCCGCGGCGATCGGGACGGGCATCGCCGCCCTTGAAAAACTGACAACCGGCACCGATCATCAGGCCATCAAGCGCGGCGTCGAGGCGCTCAATGCCGCGACCACCGAATTCGCCCAGCGCCGCATGGACCGCAACGTGCGCCGTGCGATGGCCGGGCAGAAACTGGAAAACTTTGGCTGACCCTCATGTTGAACGACGCCTTCATCGAATCCCTGCGGGTGAGGCTCGAAGCGCACCCTATCTATGCCGCCGTGCAGACCCCCGACGATCTGCGCGTGTTCATGCTGCACCATGTCTATTCGGTGTGGGACTTCATGTCGCTGATCAAATATCTTCAGCATCAGGTCGCCCCCGCGCACTGGCCGTGGGCACCGGGGAAGGATGCCTCGGTACAGCGCTTCATCAACGAACTCGTGCTGGAAGAGGAAACCGACGTTGCGCTGCCCGGACAGGAAGGGCATACCAGTCACTTCATGCTGTACCTGGCCGCCATGCGGGAGATCGGTGCGAACGCGGCCACAGCCGAGCGCTTCGTCGGGATCGCGGGCGCGGAGGGCATCGCAGCGGCGCTGGCGTCGGGCCTGGCGCCCGCGCCGTCGGCGGCGTTCATCCGTACTACCTTCGGCTTCATCGACAGCGGCAAGCCGCACACGGTCGCCGCGGCGCTGGCGCTGGGCCGCGAGCACGTCATCCCGTCAATGTTCCGCGCCTTTCTCGCGCGCATGGCGGTGAGCGAGGCGCAGGCCCCGAGCTTCCATTACTATCTCAACCGTCACGTCCATCTGGACGAGGACTTCCACGCGCCGCTGTCGCTGCGCCTGCTCACTGCGCTGGTCGGCGACGATGCCGCAACCTGGCGCGAAGCGGAGGCGGCGGCCGAAGCAGCGGTCGACGCGCGCATCGCCTTCTGGGACGGTATCCTCGCCGCCCTGCCAAGCCAACAATCGCAAGCTGCCTGACATGCCCCAGATCATCGTACTGCCCCACGTCGAACTCTGTCCCGAAGGCGCCGTCATCGACGCCAGGCCTGGCGACACGCTCTGCGACACCCTGCTCGCCAATGGTGTGGAAATCGAACACGCCTGCGAGAAATCCTGCGCCTGCACCACCTGCCATGTCGTCGTGCGCGAAGGCTTCAATTCGCTGGCCGAATCGACCGAACTGGAAGATGACCTGCTCGACAAGGCCTGGGGGCTGGAGCCGCAGTCGCGGCTCTCCTGTCAGGCCCGTGTCGCCGATGCCGACCTGGTGATCGAAATACCGAAATACACCATCAACATGGTGAAGGAAGGACATTGACATGAAGTGGACGGACACCCTCGACATTGCCATCGAACTTGCCGAGGCGCATCCGGAAGTCGATCCGCGCACCCTCCGCTTCACCGACCTGCACCGCTGGGTGATGGAACTCCCCGATTTCGACGATGACCCAAATCATTCAGGCGAGAAGATCCTGGAAGCGATCCAGATGGCGTGGATCGACGAGACCGACTGAAGTCAACGCATGTAGGCGTAGCCTTCCTGCTGCAGGCGGATGATTTCCGCGTCGCCCATGGGCACCATGGTGACAAAGCCGTGGATGTCAGAAGGTTCGTAGCCGTGTCCGCGCGCCGCGATCCGGCACATGCGGAATTCGATCGTGCCACCGACCGACAGGCTTTGCGCGCGCGCCATGAGATCCTTGTATTTGGCGTAATTCCTGATCCCGAAAAACGGAATTTCGTTGCCGTGCAGCACGACGACGATTTTCGTGTCGAACGGATCGGCACCGTTCAGCGTACTGAGATAGCTCGCGCGGTCCAGCACGCTGGTGAGCGCCGCGACGGAATTGACCGACGTGTCGTAAACGACCTTCTGCCCCTTGTATTCGATTTCCTTGCTGGGCGCGGAACCCCACGGGGCCGTCTGGGCGTGTGCGCCCGACGGAGCGAGCGGGGCGGCCAGGATGAGGAGCAGGGCGAGGGTGGCGGAATATGCGTTCAGCCCAAATTGTCCATTGGCCATTTTGCAGTCCCGGAATGATCGGTGGATCAGACGCGTTGGCCCAGAGACCGGCGAACCAGGCTGTAGGTCGGCAACCCCTTGCCGACATCCCGGCCATCCCACGGTGCGTTGCGGCGGGAAGGTATTCCCGCCCTACGTCGCACCGGCCGTTGGCAACGCCTCGCCGCCCGCTCGCGTCCCAATGGATTATCCGGGTTTAATCGCCCTGTAACCTTGCCGCCTTACAACGCAGACTCGTTCCCTGCCGGAGTCTGACGTGCGCATCCTGATGCTGTCCGACGTGTATTTTCCGCGCGTCAACGGTGTGTCCACGTCGATCCAGACGCTGCGTCAGGCGTTGGCGGCGGCGGGTCATTCCAGCGTACTGGTCGCGCCCGACTATCCCGGTACCCACCCCGAAGCCGACCTGGTTCGCGTGCCCGGCTGGCAGGTGCCGCGTGACCCCGAAGACCGATTCATGCACCCGCGTGCGCTGGCGGCTGCGCTCGACGGCCTGAACCCGGCGGACTTCGATCTGGTTCATATCCACACCCCCTTCCTCGCCCACCGCGCCGGCGTGCGCTGGGCGCGCAAGCACAAGCTGCCCAGCGTGGAGACCTACCACACGCTGTTCGAGGAATATTTTCATCACTACCTGCCGTTTCTGCCCAAAGCCTGGCTGGTAGCGGCGGCACGCAGAATTTCGCGCAAGGAATGCGACGGGGTGACGGCAGTGATCGCGCCCTCGTCGGCGATGAAAAACGCGCTCGAAACCTATGGCGTGACGAACCCCGTCCACATCATCCCCACCGGCATCCGCATGGCCGATTTTGCCGATTGCGACGGCGTGGCCTTTCGCGCGCGCCACGGCATTGCGCCCGAGCGGCCGGTGATGGCCTACGTCGGCCGCGTGGCATTCGAGAAAAACATCGATTTCCTGCTGCGCGTCACCGAGGTTATTCGGCGCGATCTGCCGGAGGTGCTGTTCGTCGTCGCCGGCGAAGGCCCGGCGCGCGCCCGTCTGGAACGGGCAGCGGCGCAGCACGGCCTTGCCGGCAACGTGCGCTTCGTCGGCTATCTTGAACGCCGCAGCGAATTGCCGGCCTGTTATTGCGCGGCGGATGCCTTCGTGTTTGCGTCGAAGACCGAGACACAGGGCCTGGTACTGCTGGAAGCCATGGCACTCGGTGTGCCGGTTGTCGCCCTGGCCGAAATGGGCACGAAAGACGTGCTGAAAGACGGTGCCGGCTGCCGTATTGCGCCCGGCGATATCGCGGGCTTCGCCCGCACCCTGCTGCCGATCCTTTCCGACCGCACGGCTGCGCGCGCGCTGGGCGAAGCGGGCAGGCGCTACGCGGCGGAATGGGGCGAAACGAAAATGCAGTGTGAAATCTTGCGGCTGTACCAGTCGCTGCGCTCGCCAGACGGCCTTGCGCGGGATTATCCTGTGGCGGCGGCTTCGTGACCGCCAACGGGGAGACCACCATGGAACAGAACATGCAGAAATACGCCGACATTGCCGCTGCCTACGCAACCGAAGCGGGGCTGAAGATACTCGCCGCCATCGTCTTCTGGATCGTTGGCCGCTGGCTGATCGGCCTGGCGGGCCGCACGTTGCAGCATGTGCTGGAAAAGCAGAAGGTCGATCCCACGCTGATGCGCTATATCGGCAGCTTCCTCGCCGTGACCCTGAACATCGTGCTGGTGGTCGCCATCCTCGGCTACTTCGGGGTGCAGACCACCACCTTCGCCGCCCTGGTCGCCGGCATCGGCATCGCCATCGGGGCGGCCTGGGGTGGGCTGCTGTCCAACTTCGCGGCCGGTGCCTTCCTCATCGTACTGAAACCGTTCAAGGTCGGCGATTTCGTCACCGCCGGCGGCCTCACTGGCAC
>CAZOVQ010000092.1:3961-7132 GCA_964583195.1 uncultured Thiobacillus sp. | reverse complement strand
CGCAGTACGGCACCTACGTGTACGTGGTACGCGGCGGCAAGGCGGTCGCGCAAGCGGTGCAGATGCTGCGCGCGCTCGACGGCGCGCAGGCAGTGAAGGGCGAACTCGCCGCGGGCGAGCCGGTATTGATCGAAATTCCGCAGCGGCTGCGCGACGGCAGTGAGGTGCGGCTCGAAGGTGCGGCAGACAGGCGCGGGCCGCGCGGATGAACCTCTCGCGCCTATTCATCGAGCGTCCCGTCGCCACGCTGATGCTGGTACTGGCAATGGCGCTGTTCGGTGCGCTAGCCTATCGGCAGTTGCCGGTGAACGATTTGCCGCAGGTGGACTTCCCCACCTTGCGCATTTCCGCCAGCCTGCCCGGCGCCAGCCCCGAGACGATGGCCAACACCGTGGCGACGCCGCTCGAACGCCAGCTTTCCACGGTGCAGGGCATCGAATCGATGAATTCGCAATCAGGTCAGGGTTCGACCAGCATCACCCTGCAATTCGAACTCGAGCGCGATATCGACGCCGCCGCGCAGGATGTACAGACGGCCATCGCACAGGCGATGCGCAGTCTGCCCGAAGGCATCGATCCGCCGCAATTGCGGAAAATCAATCCGGCCGATTCGCCCATCCTCTACCTCGCGCTTTCCTCCGAACGCCTGCCGCTCACCCGGCTCGACGCCCTGGCCGATACGCTTCTGGCGCAGCGCCTTTCGACCCTGTCCGGAGTGGCGCAGGTGCTGGTGTTCGGTTCACAGAAATACGCGCTCAGGCTGTATTTTGATCCGGCCAGGCTATACGCGCGCGGTCTCACTTTTGCCGATGCAATCGCGGCGGTGCAGGCGGCGAACGCGAATCTTCCTTCCGGCACGCTCGACGGTGCGACCCGGGCCTGGACCGTGAAGGCGCCAGCCGCACTCGCCGATGCCCGCGATTTCGGCGACGTCGTCGTCGCCTATCGGGACGGCGCCGCCCTGCGCGTGCGCGACCTCGGTCGCGCCGAAGACGGCGTGGAAAACGACAAGACGCGCACCTGGTACAACGGCACCCGCGCCATCGTCCTCGCGGTGCAGCGCCAGCCCGGCGCCAACACGGTCGAAGTCGCCGAACGCATACGTGCCCTGCTGCCGCAGATCGAAAAGGAGTTGCCCGACGGCGTGAAAATCCAGGTTCATTCCGACCGTTCGCGCTTCGTCCGCGATTCGCTGCACGAGGTGAATTTCACCCTGATCCTGGCGCTGGTGCTGGTTGTCCTCGTCATCTTCGCCTTCCTCCACAACCTGCGTGCCACGCTGATCGCCGCGCTGGTGCTACCGAGTTCGCTGCTCGGTACCTTCGCCTTCATGCACCTGGCGGGCTACAGCCTCAACAATCTGTCGCTGATGGCGATCACGCTCGCCATCGGCTTCGTCGTCGACGACGCGGTGGTGGTGATCGAGAACATCGCCCGCCATCTCGACCAGGGCAAATCGCGCCTGCAGGCGGCGCTGGACGGCGCCGGCGAGATCGGCTTCACCGTGGTGTCGATGACAGTTTCGCTCGCCGCCGTGTTTCTGCCGATACTTTTCATGGGCGGCATGATCGGCCGGCTGTTCCAGGAATTCGCCGTCACCATCGGCGTCGCCGTGCTGCTCTCCGGCGTGGTGTCGCTCACGCTCACGCCCATGCTGTGCGCGCGCTGGCTTGCGCACGAAGCGCCCGGCCACGCCTTCGCCCGCGCCTTCGATCGCGCCTTCACCGTGTTCCGCGACGCATACGCCGGCAGCCTGCGCGCGTCGATGCGCCATCGCGGCGCGATGCTGCTGCTGTCGCTGGTGGTGCTCGTCGTCATGGTCTGGCTCGCCGGGCAGGTGAAACAGGGCTTCATTCCGCGCGTCGATTCCGGCATGGTCTTCGCAAGCGTGCAATATCCCGAAGGCATTCCCTTCGAGGAACTGTCGAAGCGGCAGCAGCAAATCGCGGCGCAGGTGCAGGCGCACCCCGCAGTCGAAGGCCTGATGTCGTCCGCCGGCCAGGGCGGCGGCGGTGTTGCCGGCGGCAACGTCGGCCGGCTCGTCATCCGCCTCGTGCCGCGCGACGAGCGGCCCGGCGCCGAGGCGGTGATCGGCGAACTGCGCGCCCTGACGCGCAAACAGGGCGGTGTCAACGTCTTTTTCCAGAACCCGGCATCGATCAACGTCGGCTCGCTCATCTCGTCCAGCGAATACCAGATCGTGCTGACCTCGGGCGATTTTGCGCATCTCGCGGCTGCCGCGGCGCGGGCCGAAAAGGCGCTCGCCGGCGTCGGTCTCGTCGAGGACGTGTCGAGCGATCTCGAACTGCGCAACCCCGAACTCCGGGTGCTGCCCGACCCGCTGGAAGCCGCACGTCTGGGCATCGACGCGCGTGCGGTGCAACAGACCCTGTACGACGCGCTCGGCGGCCGCCGCATCGGCGAAATCTACGGCACCAGCGATCAGTATGCGGTGAGCGTCGAAGCCCTGCCGGAAGCCCAGCGTGACGCTGCACTCATCGGCCAACTGCCGATCCGCACCGCGGTCGGCGGGCTGACCCGGCTGGGCGCAGTCGCACGCGTCGAGCCGGGCGTAGGCCCGGTGTCGGTGTATCGCTACGGGCAGCAGCCGGCGGTGACGCTGTCGTTCGCACTGGCGCCGGGCGCGTCGCTCAATACGGCACTTGCTTCCGCGCTGGCCGCGGTGGAAGCCAGTCTGCCGGCCGACGTGACGGCACAACTGGCGGGGTCGGCGCAAAAATTCCAGGAATCCACGGTCACGTTGCCGCTGCTGCTGCTGTTCACCGTACTCGTCATCTATATGGTGCTCGCGGTACTGTACGAGCATCTCGGGCACCCGCTCACCATCCTTTCCGCGCTGCCGCTCGCCGGCACCGGCGCCTTGCTGGTGCTGCTACTCGCCGGGGAGGAGCTGAACATCTTCAGCTTCGTCGGCATCATCCTTCTCGTCGGCCTGGTGAAGAAGAACGGCATCATGATGATCGACTTCGCGCTTGTCCGGCAGCGTGCCGGCATGCCGCCCGAGGATGCCATCGTCGAAGCCAGCCTTGTGCGCCTGCGGCCGATCATGATGACGACCTTCGCCGCCATTTTCGCCACCCTGCCCATCGCCATCGGTTTCGGCGCCGGCGGCGAGGCGCGGCGGCCGCTCGGCATCGCCGTGGTTGGCGG
>CAZOVQ010000092.1:0-3943 GCA_964583195.1 uncultured Thiobacillus sp. | reverse complement strand
CCTGGTGTTTTCGCAGTTCCTCACGCTCTACGTCACCCCCACCTTCTACGTCAGCATGGCGCGGCTCGAAGCCTGGCTGCGCCGCCGGTTCGCCCGCCCCGCCTGAGGCGATACGAAAGGAAACCTCATGAAGACCTGGCAATGCATCGTGTGCGCGTATATTTACGACGAAGCGCAAGGCGACCCGGAACACGGTATCGCGCCCGGCACCCGTTGGGAAGATGTGCCCGACAACTGGGCATGCCCGGATTGCGGCGTCTCGAAGATCGATTTCGAGATGATCGAGTTCAAGGCCGCCTGAAACCTGCACACAGACGCCTTCCGGCTGGCGTCCGCGCATCACTCGCGCGACAATGCCGCATGGACATCTTCCGCGTCTTTCACCTGCAATGCGCGCGCCGCCTGCCGGCCCTGCCCGCTTCGCATTCCTGTTCACGTCTGCACGGGCATTCGTTCCGCGTCGAGTTGACCGTGAGCGGCCCGCTCGACCCGGCGCACGGCTGGGTGCTCGACTTCGCCGACCTCGAAGCCGCATGGCGGCCCATCCACGCGGCGCTCGATCATCGCTATCTCAACGACATCGAAGGCCTGGACAATCCCACCAGCGAACGGCTGGCGATGTGGCTGTGGGCGCGCCTGAAGCCGGTGCTGCCGGGCCTGTCCGGGATACGGGTCATGGAAACCCACGACGCCGGCTGCGCGTATCGCGGCGAGTCTCCATGAGTGTTCCCCCTCGGCTCTGATGAAGCCGCCAGGCTGCCGATCCAGCCCGCGAGCGGGCAAGCCGCTGTTTGTCACCCGCTTGCGGGCGAGCCGGACGCGGTCAACGCCGCGCGTGGTTTCACGTCAACGCAGCACCCGTACCCACACCCGCCGGTTCTGCCCGCGCCCTTCGAAGGTGTCGTTGCTCGCCACTGGCTTCAGGTCGCCGTAGGAAATGGTCGACATGCGGTCGAGCGGCAAACCGCCGGTTTCGTGCAGGTAGCGGCGCACCGATTCGGCGCGTTCGAGCGCGATGCGACGATTCTGGCTGTCGAGGCTGAGGTTATCGCTGTAGCCGATAATTTCCACGAACACGTGCGGCAGCTTCGGCTTGACGGCGGCGATGAGTTTGTCCAGCGCCTCGCGGCCATCGGGCGTGAGTGCGGGCTGTTCGTAGCTGTAGAGCACCATGTTTTCGGTCAGCAGCAGCGAATCGACGAGCTTGCCGCTCACCAGCCGGCTGTCGCGTGCAATTTTCACCGCATCGTCGGCCTGTTCGCGCGCGTCGGCGGCGGCGCGGGCCGCCGCTTCGATGCGGTCGGCGTCCGTCTGCCGCGCCGCCAGCAAGGTCTGCACGTCGCCGCGCAGGCTGTCGAGGTTGTTCGCGGCAGCGGCTTGTGCGTCCACGCGGGCGGCAAGCGCTGCCTGTCCGGCTTCGAGCCGGTCAAGACGCGCATTCGCGCCGGCCTGAGCGTCCAGCCGGGAAGCGGCGAGCGCCTGCGCAGCTTCGAGCCGTTCCAGTCGTGCCGCCATGTCAGCCTGTGCCGAAGTCAGGCCGGCGACGGTCTGCTTCATCGTGGCGAGGTCGCGCGCGGCGGCGGCTTGCGTGTCCAGGGTCTGCTGCGAGGCGCAGCCGGAAAACAGGATGGGAACGAGCAGGGCGAGGGGAAGCAGGGTACGCATGGCTACTCCGGTACGAACGAACGGTTTTTCGAGCGTCCATGATAAATGCATCGCGTGACTTTTTCTCACGCTTCCACCGCAAGCTGCCGGGGGAGGCCGGCCTTCAGCCCGCCCAGAGGGCGTCGAGGTCGGCAAACCCCCATTGTGCCGGGTCTTCGTGGGCGACGATTTTTTCCTTTGAAACCGGGCTCGACAGGTCGACGATTTCCGGAACGATGCGGGTGTGGGCGCGGGTCGAATAGAAGACCTTGACGCGCGGGGCGAGAAGCGATTTTTCCGTTTGTTCGAGCACGACAGCGAGCCGCCCCGTGTCGAGCCGCACCAGCGAACCCGTCGGATAAATGCCCAGGCACTTGACGAAGGCCTGGAAGACGTGCGCGTCGAAATGGCCGGTGCTCCATTCGCCCATCCTGCGGATCGATCCGGCGGGATCCCAGCCGCGCTTGTAAGGGCGGTTCGAGGTGATCGCGTCGTAGACGTCGCACACCGCGCCCATTTTCGCGAACAAACTGATCGCCTCGCCCGCGAGGCGCTCCGGATAGCCGCTGCCGTCGATCTTTTCGTGGTGGTGCAGGCAGACGTCGAGGACGATGACGCTGGCGGTGCCGGCTTCCGTCAGCATCCGGTGGCCTTCCACCGGATGGCTCTTGATGACGCGAAATTCCTCGTCGGTGAGCTTGCCCGGCTTATTCAGCACATCCATCGGCATGCGCGCCTTGCCGAGGTCGTGCAACAGGCCGGCCATGCCTGCTTCGCGCGTGTCCGCCTCGCTCAGGTCCAGTCGTCGCGCGAGCGCGATCATCAGCGCGCAGACGGCGACGGAATGCAGATAGGTGTAGTCGTCGGCGGTCTTCAGCCGCGCCAGGCTGACGAGCGCGCCCGGATTGCGCAGCACCGACGCGGAGATTTCCTCGACCAGCGCGCCCGCCGCCTCGACGTCGATGGCGCGGCCCATGCGCGCTTCGCGGAACATCGAGACGACGGTGGCACGGCTCTTCGCGAGCAGCTTCGCCGCGCGCGGCAGCTCCTGCTGCATCGAAACGGATGGGGCGGGCTCCGCGCCAGTGCGGATTTCAGCTTCCAGAATCGCCTCGTCCGCTGTCTGGGCGGGAGCAGGCGCCGCCGCCTCCGCCACGTCCCGCCCGCGTGCGATGTCGATCCAGGGCGACCCCGCCCTCATGAATGCGTCGCAGGTCTTCGGGGTCGTCCAGCAAAAACTGGTTGCGCCAGAAAGGATGGTCGAGCCAGGAACCGGCGAATCCGTGCACATACATGCCGAGGCGCAGTTCGCGGAGAGGAATTTTCTTGAGCATGGCGAGCCGGAGGATGGTCCCTTATGGGCGTATTTTCTGCTGCCTGCCGCGTCATCATGGCCGGCCTGGCAAAGCTTCCCATCAATAACGGCGGAAGAAGCGGCGCCTGAAGTTTGCCTGCCGCCTGTGTGCGAAATCGGCCCGCCCGGACTGAGGCTGCTGCCGTGCAGACTTGAACGCACCGGCATGCGGCGCTTTCTGGCGAGCGCGCACTACGCTTGTGCAGGATGCGTGAGCACACGCCGGCGTATCGTGCGCAACCGATTGAAAGCAAACGTTTGTAGGCAGCTGGCACAAAGCCTGCTGACAGACCGGACGAGGAGTCGTCCATGTCTGTCGTTTCATCTGTCTGTTGTTACTGTGGCACCGGCTGCGGCGTGCTGATCGAAACCGACGCCGGCGTCATCACCGGCGTGCGCGGCGACCCGGCGCATCCGGCCAATGGCGGCAAACTCTGCACCAAGGGCGCCACCCTGCATCTGGCGGCGCGGGCGTCCGGCCGTGCGCTGTTCCCGGAAATGCGCACGGATCGCGCGTCGCCGCGCCAGCGTGTGAGCTGGGACGCGGCACTCGACCACGTCGCGGCCAAATTCCGGGCGCTGATCGATACGCACGGCCCGGATGCCGTGGCGTTCTATATTTCCGGCCAGCTCACCACCGAGGCGTACTACGTCTACAACAAGCTCGCCAAGGGACTCGTCGGCAGCAACAACGTCGACACCAATTCGCGGCTCTGCATGTCGTCCGCCGTGGCGGGCTACAAGGCCACGCTGGGGGCCGACTCGCCACCTGGCTGCTACGACGACATCGACGCCGCCGGCACGATTTTCATCGCCGGCGCCAACACGGCCTACGCGCATCCCGTCGTGTTCCGCCGCATCGAGGCCGCGCGCAAAAAGAACCCGACGCAGAAGCTCGTCGTCGTCGACCCGCGCCGCACCGACACGGCGGCGGAAGCCGATCTG
>CAZOVQ010000091.1:0-7238 GCA_964583195.1 uncultured Thiobacillus sp. | reverse complement strand
CGATCAAGGATCTGCTCACCAGCAGCCTCCAGGCCGAAAACCTCGAAGTCGACAAGCGCTGGCTGCGCATGATGCGCCAGCAGATGCAGCTCGCGGAAGTCGAACTCGTCGCCGACCTGGGCACCGCGCAGGTGAGCCTGCGCGACATCGTCAACCTCAAGGCCGGCGACGTGATTCCACTGGACATTCCGCCGACCGTGGAGGCCAGGGTGGACGGCGTGCCCGTGATGGAATGCGCCTACGGAACCTTCAACGGGCAGTACACGCTGCGCGTCGAGAAGCTGCTGGCCGTGGGCCAGGAATCGCAAACAGGAGACCAACATGTCCGATAACACCACGCAGGCCATCGCCGAGGACGACTGGGCGGCGGCCATGGCCGAGCAGGCGTCCACGGAGCCCGCCGCAGCCGAAGTGCAACCCGCGGCGAAGATTTTCCCCGAGCTGTCGGGCTCGCCCGCGCCCAACGGCATGGCCAGCGATATCGACATGATTCTCGATATTCCGGTGCTGCTCACGGTGGAACTCGGCCGCACCAAGATCGCGATCAAGAACCTCTTGCAGCTGGCGCAGGGCTCGGTGGTCGAACTCGACGGTCTGGCCGGCGAACCGATGGATGTGCTGGTCAACGGCACGCTCATCGCCCAGGGCGAAGTCGTGGTGGTGAACGACAAGTTCGGCGTGCGCCTCACCGATATCATCACCCCCGCCGAACGCATCCGGAAACTCAATAAATGAGACACCGTCTCCCGGCCACCGCGTCGGCAAAGTATTGCCGACCTGCCGCCCTGCCAGCGCTATTGCTGCCCTCACTCGCGCACGCGGCAGACGGGGCCGCCCCCGCCGCTGCCGGCAGTCTGCTCCAGGTGTTCGTCGGCCTCATCGCCGTGCTGGGGCTGATCGCCGGGCTGGCCTGGATGGCACGCCGCCTGGGCCTGGCACGCGCCGGTGCATCGGGGCTGCTCCATGTGGTGGGCAGTGCCTCGGTGGGCACGCGCGAACGCGTGGTGGTGCTGGAAATCGGCGAATCCTGGCTGGTCGTCGGCGTGGGAGCCGGCAACGTCAGCGCGTTGGCCACCCTGCCCAAAGGCGATGTGCCCGCCGGCCCCGCCGTGCCGTTGCCGCCCTTCGCCGCCCGTTTGCAACAGATCCTCGACAAGAATCGTGGCAAATCCTAAAACATTTTTCCGCGCCGCCGCCCTGCTGGGACTGACGGCCCTGCCCGGCCTTGCCCTGGCGCAGGCCGCCGGCATCCCGGCCTTCACCAGCAGCCCAGCCGCCGGTGGCGGGCAAAGCTATTCGCTCAGCCTGCAAACGCTGCTGCTGCTGACCTCTCTCTCCTTCCTGCCAGCCGCGATCCTGATGATGACGAGCTTCACCCGCATCATCATCGTGATGTCGCTGTTGCGGCAGGCGCTGGGCACCCAGGGCTCGCCGCCCAACCAGGTGCTGATCGGGCTGTCGCTCTTTCTCACCCTGTTCGTGATGGGTCCGGTGTTCGACCGCATCTACACCGAGGCCTGGCAACCCTTGTCGGAGAACCGCATGCCGCTCGGCGAAGCCCTGGAAAAAGGCGCGGTGCCGCTGCGTGCCTTCATGCTGAAACAGACCCGCGAAACCGACCTCGCACTGTTCGTGAAGCTGTCCCGCACGCCCGCGCCCAAAACCGCCGATGAGATTCCCCTGCGCGTGCTGATCCCGGCCTACATCGCCAGCGAGCTGAAAACCGCGTTCCAGATCGGCTTCGCCGTCTTCATTCCCTTCCTCATCATCGACATGGTCGTCGCCAGTGTCCTGATGGCGATGGGCATGATGATGGTCTCGCCAGTGCTGGTATCGCTGCCATTCAAGATCATCCTGTTCGTGCTGGTCGACGGCTGGAACCTGCTGCTTGGCTCACTCGCCCAGAGTTTTTATTGACAAGGAAAACCTCATGACTCCAGAAAGCGTCATGCACATCGGCCGGATCGCCATGGAAACCACGCTCCTCGTGTCTGCGCCGGCACTCATCGTCACCCTCGTCGTCGGCCTCATCGTCAGCGTGTTCCAGGCCGCCACCCAGATCAACGATGCCAGTCTGTCGTTCATTCCCAAGGTCGTCGCCGTGCTCATCACCTTCATCATCGCCGGCCCGTGGATGATTACGGTGATGACCGACTACATGCGGCGGGTACTGACGGAACTGCCGGGCGTCATCGGCTGACCCCGGCCTGCCCAATCCCGTGTTCGCCGTCACCGACGCCCAGTTGAACGCCTGGCTGGTGGCCCTGTTCTGGCCGCTCGCGCGCATCCTGGGCCTGCTGATGGTGGCGCCGGTGTTCGGCCACCGCAGCGTGCCCGCGCGCGTCAAGATCGGCCTGGGCGTATTCGTCGCACTGGCGGTCACCCCCGTCCTGCCGCCCATGCCCGAGGTCGGCCTCGGCTCCTGGCACGGCCTGTTCATCCTGGTGCAGCAGATGCTCATCGGCATCGCCCTCGGCTTCGTCATGCGCATCGCCTTCGCCGCGGTCGAACTCGCCGGCGAGATCGTCGGCCTGCAGATGGGGCTGGGATTCGCCACCTTCTTCGATCCGCAATCCGCCGGGCAGACCCTGGTGCTCGGGCGCTTCTTCAATCTTGTCGCCACCCTGATCTTCCTCGCGGTGAACGCGCATCTCGCCCTTCTGGGCCTGCTCGTGGAAAGTTTCCAGAGCCTGCCAGTCTCCGTCGCCCCGCTGGCAGCGGGTGGATTCCGCGAGCTGGCTGCCTTCGGATCGACGATCTTCATCATCGGCCTGCAACTCTCCCTGCCGCTCATTGCCGTGCTGCTGATGACCAACCTCGCGCTCGGCATCCTCACCCGCTCCGCGCCCCAGCTCAACGTCTTCGCCATCGGTTTTCCCCTCACACTCGGCGCGGGACTCATCATGCTCGACGCCTCGATGCCCTACTTCGTCCCGCTGATCGAGCAACTGATGGAACTCGGCCTCAAGGGCGGCGTCACGGTCGTGCAGAGTCTGCGTCCCTGAGACGCCCAGGGAGCGGTGGGCAGGAATAACGGCTATCCGTGAAAGCAGGCCGCCGCCCGCAGGGCGTGGCACCCGGCGCGCCGGTTCGGGGCAAGGGAGAATTCCACCCGCCGGCGGAATCCGGGGAATCAGAAACCCAGACTGTCGAGCAGGTCGTCGACCTGGCTCTGGTCGGAGACGACGTCGCTTCGGCCCGTCGGGTTGACCTGCGGGCCGTTCAGCAGGCCCGGTTGCGTCTCGCGCTTCATTTCGTTGGGCGCGTAGTCGACGAGAAACTGCACCAGCTGCTGTTCGAGTTCCTGCGCGAGCTCGGTCACCTTGCGGATCACCTGCCCGGTCAGGTCCTGGAAGTCCTGCGCCATCATGATGTCGATCAGTTTTTCCTTGGTGGCACCGCTGTCCTTGCGCATGTCGGCCAGACACTGCATGGTGAGCGTAGCCATGTCGCGGTAGTCCACCTCGGAAAAGGGCGCGGCGAAGGTTTTTTTCCAGCCCGCCAGAATTTCGTCGGCGCCGGCGTCGATGCGCTCCTGCATGGGAATCGCCGCGTCGGTGGCGTTGAGCACGCGCTGGGCGGCCTGCTCGGTCATGCGCGCGACGTAGTTGAGCCGCTCGCGCACATCCGGAATGTCCTGCGCGGCTTTTTCCATGACCTGGTCGAAGCCGAGTTCGCGCAGACGGTCGTGCAGGGCACGGGTAATCTGCCCGACGCGGGCGAGCATGGCGTCTTGTTCACAGAACGGGGGCTTGGCGACGACCGAAGCGACGACTTCTTCGATCGCGCTGGCGAATGGCGAGCTCATGTCAAGCCCCCGCTTTTTCCATTTTTTCGAAAATCTTGCCGAGCTTCTCGTCCAGCGTGGCAGCGGTGAAGGGCTTGACCACGTAGCCGTTGGCGCCCGCCTGCGCCGCCGCGATGATGTTTTCCTTCTTGGCTTCGGCCGTGACCATCAGCACCGGAATCTTCGCCAGACCGGCGTCGGCGCGTATCTGCTGGAGCATGGTGAGGCCGTCCATGTTGGGCATGTTCCAGTCGGACACGACGACGTCAAAATTGCCCGCGCGCAACTTGGCCAGCCCGTCGACGCCGTCCTCGGCCTCTTCCACGTTGGCGTAGCCCAGCTCCTTCAGCAGATTGCGCACGATGCGCCGCATCGTGGAAAAATCGTCCACGACCAGGAATTTGGTGTTCGGGTCCGCCATCGGTTGCTCCACGTGTATTGGTTTCAGCTACTGGCTTAATCGGCCATGCGAACACAAACTTGATGCGGGGGACACGCTGTCCGCGAAGAATTGCCGGCAAGGGAGTGCCGGCCTGCGCAAAGCGGCCTGCGGGCGGGAACGGTTTTGCGCCGCAAGGGGCGCATTACACCCGCATCGCGCGGTTGCCGTGCGCGCTGAGGAAGGCCAGCGTTCGGCCCGGCAGTTCGGACAGTGGCGCAACCTCGTGCACGGCGCCGGCGGCGATGGCTTCCTTCGGCATGCCGAAGACCACGCACGATGCCTCGTCCTGCGCCAGGTTCCAGGCGCCGGCGTTTTTCATTTCGAGCATGCCTGCCGCCCCGTCGCGGCCCATGCCGGTAAGGATGACGCCGATCGCGTTTTTCCCCGCGTGCAGGGCGGCGGAATGGAACAGCACGTCGACCGAAGGCCGGTGCCGGTTCACCGGCGGCCCCTGGTCGAGCTGGGTCATGTAGTTGGCGCCGCTTCGCGCGAGCCTGAGATGCGAATGTCCCGGCGCGAGATAGGCATGGCCGGGCAGCACGCGCTCGTTGCCCTCCGCTTCCTTCACCGAGATGTTGCACAGCTTGTCGAGCCGGTTGGCGAACGAGCGGGTGAAGCCTTCGGGCATATGCTGGGTGATGAGAATGCCGGGACAGTCCGGCGGCATCTGGACGAGGAATTCCCTGATCGCCTCGGTGCCGCCGGTGGAGGCGCCGATGATGATGAGCTTTTCGCTGCTGACCAGCGGATTGCGCAGGGCTGCGAGCGGTGCGGCACCCTGCCCGGCGGCGGGGGTGGGGACGGCGCGCACCCGCGCCCGCGCGGCGATGCGTATTTTTTCGGTGATGAGATCAGCGTATTCGCGCATGCCGCTCTGGATCGACAGCTTGGGTTTGGTCACGTAATCGATCGCGCCGAGTTCGAGCGCGCGCAGGGTGATCTCAGAGCCGCGTTCGGTGAGCGAGGACACCATGACGACCGGCATCGGACGCAGGCGCATCAGACGCTCGAGAAAATCCAGGCCGTCCATTTTCGGCATTTCGACGTCCAGCGTCAGCACGTCCGGATTCGTCGCCTTGATGAGATCGCGCGCCACCAGCGGATCGGGCGCCACACCAACGACCTCCATGTCCATCTGCTCGTCGATGATTTCCTTCATGACGCTGCGGATCAACGCAGAATCGTCCACCACCACCACCCTGATCGCCACACAACCTCCCCTGGTTTCATTCCGTTAACGTAAAACAACGCGCAGCCGGCACGCTCGTCATGGCGAGCGCAGCCGGCACGTCGGCAAAGTATTGCCGACCTACGGACGGTGCGACGCAGGGCGGGAAACCCTTCCCACCGCAACGGGCGGTGACGGTGGCCGGCTGCACCGCACCCATGAATTCATGAAACGCGGCGCAGCCGCACAACCCCACTGACCCCTGACCCCTGACCCCTGAATCCTGTCAGAACAAGTCGATATCGCCTGCCACGTCGTTGTTCTTGAGCCGGTTCGCGTAAGCCTGTTCACGTTTCACCAGCGTGTAGTTGTTCAGTTGCTTGAGCTTCTTCACCAGCACCTTGCCGGTTGCGGGGAAGAAATACACCTTGCGCGGATGCACGTCGTTCAGGTCTTCGGCGACGATGCGGATTTTTTCGGTACGCAGGAAATCCCGGACGAAGGCCGCGTTGCGCTCGCCGACGTTGATCGCGGTGAAGCCGCGCAGCACGTTGCCGCCGCCGAACACCTTGGCTTCGAGGTTTTCGCGCCGCGCGCCGGCTTTCAGCAACTGGTTGATGAGCACCTCCATCGCGTAGATGCCATAACGCATTGAGGCCGAAGTCGGATTGTCCGGATCGCCGGAGCTGTCGGGCAGCATGAAGTGGTTCATGCCGCCTATCCCCGACACCCGGTCGCGCAGGCAGGCCGACACGCAGGAACCCAGCACGGTAACGATCAGCATCGGCCGGGTGGTGTAGTAATACTCGCCGGGAAGAATCTTCGCCGCATCGCAGTTGAAGGCGCGGTCGAAATAGAGATTGGTTGCAAGCTGTTCCTCGATGACGGGGTTCATGCACCCGCCTTCGCCAGCCGTTGGCGCGATGTCAGTTCGTAAACGGTCTTGCCGCGCAGGGCGAAGGCATCCGAAACATGGACGAAATTTTCCGAATGGCCGGCGAACAGCAGACCGTCCGGCTTCAGCAAGGGGGCCAGGCGCGCGAGCAGTTGGCCTTGCGTGGGTTTGTCGAAATAGATCATCACGTTGCGGCAGAAAATGGCATCAAATGGCCCTTTCACCGGCCAGTTCGCGCCCAGCAGATTGAGCGGCTTGAATTCTATCAGCCGTTGCAGTTCGGACCGGACCCGGACGAGACCGTCGCGTCCGCCCCTGCCTTTGAGAAAGAAACGCTGCAAGCGTTCCCGTGTAAGCTTCTCCACCCGCTCGGCGGCGTAGATGCCCTGCGCCGCGGTTTCCAGCACGCGCGTATCGATATCGGTGGCGACGATGCGCACCGGTGGCGTCAGGCTGCCGAACGCCTCGCACAGCGTCATCGCGATGGAGTAGGGCTCCTCGCCCGTCGAGCTCGCCGCGCACCAGACCGACAGCGGGGCCTGCACCGCTCGCGCATGCTCCGCGAGGATGGGGAAATGATGCGCTTCACGGAAAAAAGCGGTGAGATTCGTCGTCAGCGCATTGGTGAACGCTTCCCACTCGTCCGGATCGCGGCCGGCTTCCAGCGCATCCAGATACGTCTGAAACGAATCCAGTCCCTTCACCCGCAGGCGCCGCGCCAGCCTGCTGTAGACCATCTCCTGCTTGCCCTCCGACAGGGCGATCCCGGCCTTGCGATAGATGAGATCCCGCACCCGATCGAAATCGCGGGCGGTGAAGGCAAACACCCGCAACGAGTCTGTAGGCTTCATGGGGGCTAGGATTTAGGGGCTAGGATTTAGGGGCTAGGATTTAGGGAAACACTGATTTATTCCTCGCCACGCCCGGCGGCGCGATCTGAGACAAT
>CAZOVQ010000090.1:0-7327 GCA_964583195.1 uncultured Thiobacillus sp. | reverse complement strand
CCCCGAAGTCTCTTTCATCTTCAGGGGTGGTGCCAGCCACCATGATCGTTAGGAACATTCGCTGGATCGGATGCGTTGGCGGGTGGTATGCCTGCCATGGAATATGCAACCCGGATAACCCATCAGGACGCAAGGCTGCCTAATGGGTTATCCGGGTTCAAGTTTATCTGTGCTGTATCAATAAAAAGCGGCGCCCGAGGCGCCGCGAAAACCCGGTGTGGCAGGAGGAGGAGCGCCTGGGGTCGTTCAAGCCCCATACCGGGAAACCTACAAGGGAAACCTACCTGCCCCCGCATCGGCCGTCAGGGCTATCGCGAGCGCGGGTATTGAAAGCAGTATCGGCAACATGCGGATAATCTTTAGCGTGAAAACGCCGATTCCCCGATTCGTTGGACTGGCCGCGAGGAAGCCGGGAAAACGGTACACGACGAAAAAAAGCTAGCCGGGAAAATCCAGTTCCTCAAGCTTGCAATAAAACCGGCCGGACAAACATGGCACAATCGTTCCGTTCGCGCCGCATTGCCGACGCGACTGGAATGCAATTTGCCTCTGTTCACGATTCCCTAGCCGACACGTCCTGCCCATGACTCCCCTTTATCCCGTGATTCTTTCCGGTGGCTCCGGTACCCGCCTGTGGCCCCTGTCGCGCGCAGCCCTGCCCAAGCAGCTTTTACCCTTGGCCAGAGAGCGCAGTCTGCTGCAGGAGACTGTCGGCCGATTGACGGACATGCCGGAAATCGCCGCACCGCTGATGGTGGCGAACGTCGAGCACCGCTTCATGATCGCCGAACAGATGCGGGCGATCGGCGTGACGCCGCACACCATCGCACTGGAGCCCGTCGGACGCAATACCGCACCGGCCATTGCCGTCGCCGCGCTGCTGTTGTCGCGCGATGACCCGGACGCGCGGATGCTGGTGCTGCCGGCCGATCACCTGATCGGCGACGTTCCGGCCTTCCATGCAGCCATTCGCGTAGCGGCTGGCGCAGCGAGCCAGGGTGCGCTTGCGACCTTCGGTATCGTCGCTGCGTCGCCCGAGACCGGCTATGGCTACATCCGCCGTGGCGAGGCGCTGGCCGGAACCGCCGGGGTACACCGGGTCAGTGCCTTTGTCGAAAAGCCTGACAGGGCCACAGCCTGCGACTACGTGGCTGCGGGCGATTACTACTGGAACAGCGGCATGTTCCTGTTTCGCGCCGCCGATTATCTGGGCGAACTTGGCCGGTTGCGCCCCGACATCCTCGACGCCAGTCGCGCTGCGCTGGATGCGGCGAAGAACGACCTCGATTTCGTGCGTCTCGATCCGGCGGCCTTCGAGGCCTGTCCCGCCGAATCCATAGACTACGCGGTGATGGAAAAAACGGATCGCGCGGTGGTGGTGCCGGCCGATATCGGCTGGAACGACATCGGCGCCTGGTCCGCCCTGTGGGACGTGGCCGAAAAAGACGAAAACGGCAATGCCACACGCGGCGACGTCATGCTGGAAAACGCCCGCAACAACTTCGTCCGCGCCGAAACACGACTGGTCGCGGCGCTGGGTGTGGACGAACTCGTCATCGTCGAAACCGCCGATGTGGTGCTGGTGGCGAAGAAGGACCAGGTGCAGGAAGTGAAAAAACTGGTCGATCGTCTGAAGGCGGAAGAGCGCTGCGAACACCTCGTCCACAAACAGGTCTACCGCCCCTGGGGCTGGTACGAAGGCATCGACGACGGCGAGCGTTTCCAGGTCAAGCGCATCATGGTCAAGCCAGGCGAAAAACTCAGTCTGCAGATGCACCATCATCGCGCCGAGCACTGGATCGTCGTTTCCGGTACCGCCCGGGTCACCTGCGGCGACGCGGTCACCCTGCTTAGCGAGAACCAGTCCACCTATATCCCGCTCGGCACTTCGCACCGCCTGGAAAACCCCGGCAAGATCGACCTGCACATGATCGAGGTGCAGTCGGGATCGTATCTGGGCGAGGACGACATCGTGCGCTTCGAAGATATCTATCAGCGGAGTTGAGGGGTTAGCGGCCAGGGGCTAGGTGGCTAGGGGATAGGGGATAGGATTTAGGGATTAGGCGGGGTTGTGCGGCTGCGCCGCGCCTTATGAATGAAACGCGGCGCAGCCGCACAAAACTCCCTAGCCCCTAGCCCCTAGCCCCTAAATCCGAATGTAAGACAAACACCGACACGATTCCCGGAAATCTTCCGTCCCGCTAAACAGCGCCTTGCCACATTAACTTTCCCGGGGTGCCGCCGAAAACGAAACATCCGCGCAGTCTTTAGCGCGTCGCGGCAAAAAACTCAACGGGAAGGACAGGATCATGAAACTGGACGAAATGCTGGCGGAAATGCGCGAAGTCAACCTCAGCTACCTGATGCTGGCGCAGAGCATGATCCGCCATGACAAGACCACGGCGGTGTTCCGTCTTGGCATCAGCCAGGACGTCGCCGAACTGATCGAGGCGCTGACGCCAGCCCAGGTGTTGAAACTGGCCGACTCCGGCATGCTGATGTCGCGTTTCCGTTTCGACGACGGCGCCGTGCTCAACATGCTGACCCAGTACACGCGGGATCGAACCGTCGCCCAGTCGCACGCCGCGATCCTGATGGCAGGCCAGCAGGCCGCCGCGTTCGCATAAAGCATTCATCACCGTCGCAGGGGGGCATCATGAGCAAAAAAAGTCTGCTGAACGAAATGCGCGACACGCAACTGGCGATCGAACTGATCGAACTCGGCGCCCGCCCGCAGGTGCTGGAGTGCGAAACCTCGCTGTCGCGCGAACGGCTGCTGAAGCTCTACAAGGAAGTGAAGGGCGTGTCGCCGCCCAAGGGCATGCTGCCGTTCTCGACCGACTGGTTCCTCACCTGGCTGCCCAATGTGCATGCTTCGCTGTTCGTCAACATTCACCGCTACCTCACCCGGAACAGCGATGCCGTCGGCATCGAGGCGGTGCTGAAGAGTTACCGGTTGTACCTGGAATATATCCAGACCAACCAGATCGAACCGGTGCTGAGTTTCACCCGTGCCTGGACGCTCAACCGTTTCTTCGAGAGCCGGATGCTGGAAACCGCGCTGTGCAAGGAATGCGGCGGCCACTTCGTGGTGCATCCCGACGATCTGCATCACGACTATGTCTGCGGCCTGTGCAACATGCCGGCGCGCGCAGGCAAGACGCGCAAGGCGCGCGCCGAGCACGCCGCCCACGCGGGCCTCTCCGCGGCAGCCTGAGTCGCACCTCCGGGCGATGCGACGCCTGCCGGTCAATCTGCAATCCCTGCTGATTCAATGCGCCGCCCTCGTTCTGGCGGCGCTGTTGTTCTGGGCGCTCGCCCGGCTTGCCGGATGGGGCTTGCCGCTCTGGGGCGGGGTGCTGTTGCAGGCGGCGCTGGCTGCTGCCCTGAGCGCCCGTCTGGGCCAGCCCGCCTGGTGGTGGGGGCTGCATCTGGGATTTCTGCCTGCCGTGTGGCTGGCCCTGCAATGGGCGCTGCCGCCCTGGGCGTATCTGGCCGCCTTTGCCGTGCTGCTGGGATTTTTCTGGAGCACGTTTCGCACCCGCGTGCCGCTCTATCTGTCGGACCGCAAGGCCTGGCAGGCCCTGATTCCGTTATTGCCCGCAGACCGCCCGTTCCGTTTCATCGACCTGGGCAGCGGGTTCGGCGGGGTGCTGTTCCATCTGGAGCCGCGCTTTCCGCTGGGTCGCTTCGAAGGCGCCGAAATCGCTCCGGCCTCATGGCTGATCAGCCATTTGCGCGCACGCTGGCGGCGCAGTCGGGCGATTTTACTGCGCCGCGACTATGCGACGCTGGATCTGGGCGAGTACGACATGGTGTTCGCCTTTCTGTCCCCGGCCGCCATGCCGGCGCTGTGGTCACAGGCGCAGACGCAGATGCGCGCGGGCAGCCGGTTCGTCAGCCTGTCGTTCGAAGTGGGCGGCCAGCCGCCCGACGCCACGATCGCGCTGGCCGACGGCGCGCGCCACCGGCTCCACGTGTGGCGGATGCCGGCGGCAAAATAAGCGAGCTGCGGCATCAAGTTTTTTTCGTTATGGTCGAATTCCAGACATGAGCGCACCGCATCGCATGCGGGCATAACAGGGCAGGGCGGGCCGAATCCGCTTGCCGAAACCTTGCGAAGGAAGCGACTGCCGTGCTGGTCATCGTTGGTTATATCGTTGTGGTGCTTAGCGTGTTTGGCGGCTTCGCTCTGGCGGGCGGCCACCTGGCGGCACTGTTCCAACCCCTGGAACTCTTGATGATCGGCGGCGGCGCGGCCGGAGCGTTTTTCGTCGGCAACAACGGCAAGGCGATCAAGGCCACGCTGAAGGCGCTGCCCACGGTATTCAAGGGATCGAAATTCACGCGCGCGCTGTACATGGACATGCTCGCGCTGTTGTATGAACTGCTGACCAAGATCCGCAAGGAAGGCCTGATGTCGGTGGAAAGCGACGTCGATAATCCCGAGAGCAGTCCGCTGTTTTCAAAGTATCCGGCTATCCAGGCCGACCATCACATCATCGAATTTCTCACCGACTACCTGCGCCTGATGGTTTCCGGCAGCATGAACGCCTTCGAAATCGAGAATCTGATGGACAACGAAATCGAGACCCATCACCACGAGGGTGAAGTCCCGGCGCACGTCGTCGCCAAGCTGGGCGACGGCCTGCCGGCCTTTGGCATCGTCGCCGCGGTGATGGGGGTGGTGCACACCATGGAGTCGGTCGGTCTGCCGCCGGCGGAACTGGGCATCCTGATCGCGCATGCGCTGGTCGGCACCTTCCTCGGCATCCTGCTGGCCTACGGCTTCGTCGGCCCGCTTTCCAGCCTGCTGGAACAGAAACTGCACGAATCGACCAAGATGTTCCAGTGCATCAAGGTCACGCTGCTCGCCAGCATCAACGGCTATGCGCCGGCGATCGCGGTCGAGTTCGGACGCAAGGTGCTGTTCTCCACCGAACGGCCTTCGTTCAGTGAACTCGAGGAACACGTCAAGGGTGCCAAGTCGCGTTGATCGCCTCGCGGCCGAGCGGGAATTTCCATGAGCGAGCAAAAAGCGCCCATCATCGTCAAGCGCATCAAGAAGGTGGCTGGCGGCCACCACGGCGGCGCCTGGAAGATCGCCTACGCCGATTTCGTGACCGCGATGATGGCTTTCTTCCTGCTGATGTGGCTGCTGGGTTCCACCACCAAGGGCGATCTGCAGGGCATCGCGGAATACTTCAAGACGCCGCTCAAGGTCGCCATGCAGGGCGGCTCGGGCAGCGGTGACAGTTCCAGCGTCATCAAGGGCGGCGGCCAGGATTTGTCGCGCGCGGCCGGCCAGATCAGGAAAGGGCAGACCGAGGCCGAGAAGAAATCCTACAATCTCAAGGCCGCGAAAGCCGAACTCGAACGCCTGGAAGCGGAACGTCTCAAGGTGCTGAAGCATCGCCTGGAAATCGCGATCGATTCCAATCCCACGCTCAAGCAGTTCAAGCGCCAGCTGCTGATCGACATTACCAGCGAGGGGCTGCGCATCCAGATCGTCGACGAGCAGAACCGGCCGATGTTCAATCTTGCGAGTGCCGACTTGCAGCCCTATACCAAGGTCATTCTGCGCGAGATCGGCGCGGTGCTGAACGACGTACCCAACCGCGTCAGCCTGTCCGGGCACACCGACGCCACCCCCTATGCCAACGGTGGGCGTGGCTACAGCAACTGGGAGCTTTCGTCCGACCGCGCCAACGCCTCGCGACGCGAGCTCATCGCCGGCGGCATGGACGAGCGCAAGATGCTGCGCGTGGTCGGCCTTGGTTCGTCGGTTCCGTTTGGCGACGCTGCGCCCACCGACCCGGTCAATCGACGCATCAGCATCATCGTGATGAACAAGCGTACCGAGGATGCCATCACCAAGGCGGCTTCCGGCGTGCACGTCGAGAACGACGCCGACGTGCGCGAGAAGCTCGGAATGAGCGCGCCCTCGACGCAGGCCGAGGCCGCTGCCGCAGCGTCTGCCGCCGCCGCGGCGGCGGCGAAATAACCGGAAAAACCGCCGCTATTCCCCTGATCGTCCGCGTCAGGCACGACCCATAATCCCTCCCAAGAAATCCCGTTTCGTGCGCTGCGCGAGACGGGCCCCTCCACGACACGAGATCTGGGATGGCCGAGGAAAGCGATCAGGAACGGACAGAAGCCCCATCGCCGCAGCGGCTGGAAAAAGCGCGCGACGAGGGCCAGGTCCCACAGTCGCGCGAGCTGGCCACTTTCGTCGTGCTGATGGCGGGGGGCGCGGGCATGTGGCTGATGGCGGGCCAACTCGGGCAGACGATGGCCGGTGTCGTGCGCGAAAGCCTGGCTTTTACTCCGGAAACCGGACGCGACAGTGCGTATGTCCTGACACGGCTGTCGGAGCTGTTCATCGACGCTGCGCTTGCGCTCGCGCCGTTTCTGCTTCTGATGACTTTCGCTGCGCTGGCCTCACCGCTCCTGCTGCGTGGCTGGCTGTGGAGTCCCAAAGCGCTGGTGCCCGATTTGAAACGGCTCAATCCGTTGTCGGGCGTCAAGCGCATCGTTTCACTCCAGGGGCTGGTCGAACTGGCGAAATCGATCGCCAAGGTCGTGCTGCTCGGCGGTGTGGCGGCCTGGCTGATCTGGGACAACCTCGACGCGGCATTCTCGCTTTCCCTCGAACACAACGAGGCGGCCGTCGCCCACATGGGGGATATTGTCGGCGGGATTTTCCTGCTTGTGTCCGGCACCATGATCTTCATCGTCGCGCTCGACGTGCCCTACCAGCTCTGGAGCCACACCGACAAGCTCAAGATGAGCAAGGAAGAGCTGAAACAGGAAACCAAGGAAAACGAAGGCGATCCGCACGTCAAGGCGCGGGTGCGCGCGCAGCAGCGCGAGATGGCGCGCCGCCGGATGATGAGTGAAATCCCGACTGCCGACGTAGTGGTGACCAACCCGACCCATTACGCGGTGGCGCTGAAATACGCCGAAGGCAAGATGGGCGCGCCGCGCGTGGTGGCCAAGGGCGCCGACGCGGTCGCGGCGAAGATACGCGAGCTTGCCGCCGAGCACCACGTGCCGCTGCTCGAGGCACCGCCGCTGGCGCGCGCCCTGTTCCGCCACACCGAACTCGGCGACGAAATTCCGGCCACGCTTTACGCCGCGGTGGCCGAAGTTCTGGCCTACGTCTTCCAGTTGCGCCGCTACCGCGAGGCGGGCGGCGTCTATCCCAGAACGCCGGTCGATCTGCCGGTGCCGCCCGGACTCGATCCGATGCAGGCGGCTGAGGCGAGGGGGGCTGCATGAACGGCACGCTGAATTTCGGAAATCCGCTCAACGCAGCGAATCTGCG